>JAHBYL010000041.1 GCA_019635955.1 Parvibaculum sp. | reverse complement strand
CGGATGCAGGAGCGGGCAAATTCGCCGTAGCTCCAGAGTTCGCCGAGCATCTGTACCGACGGGGGCTGAAGACCGCCCACCGCCTCCGTCATGCGCGTCGCCACACCCCAGGCAAATTCAAGCTTGGTCTGGGCGCGGATCATGGTCTGCTGCATGACATTCGGGAACCAGCCCGTCGACATGACCTGATTGTAGACCTGCACATTGCAGTTGATGTGGATACGGTCCCAGGGCACTTCCACATCGTCGAAGATCGCAAAGGCATCCTGCTCGTCGAAGCGCGACGAAAGCGGATGGTCATGGACGTTCAACGTCCCCGAACAACTGTCGCGGCAGAGAAATTTGAGGCCCGGCGTATCCATCGGGATGCAGAAGGAGAGCGCATAATCATGCGCATCCGGCCGCACGGGATGGGCCGGGTAGACGGCGAGTTCATCTGCGAAGGGCGCGAGCGTCGCCAGCACGCGGGCGCCGCGCACGATGATGCCATGTTCCGTTTCGCCGACCTTGTGGAGCGGCACTTCGTTGGGCGGACCGACGAGATCGCCCGAGGCCTTGTCGATGGTCGGGTGGATGATGGTGTGGGTGAGCGAGATGTCGTTGCGGCGGAGAAACTTCTGATAGTTGACCAGGTTTTCCGCGCCCTGCTCGTTGCCATTCGCGCCCCATTCATCGGCACGGCCGGCAAAGCCCGCATAGGTGACATTCATGTAGTCAGGCGAGCGGCCCATGACGCCGACCGTATATTCGGCATGGCGCTGAAGCGCCTTGTGGCGCCGAAGGACATCTTCCTTCGAGCGAGGGATCATGTGGCTTGCATTGATCTTCTCGCCAGTTTCCGGGTCGGGGATCAGGCAATCATCGGCATGTTCATGCTGCAGGTCGAATAGGCCTGCGAGCCCGCGCGCCGCACCGGCAAAGGCCGGATGGTCGACTATATCCGTGACCTTTTCGGCACCGAGCCAGATTTCCCGGTTTCCCTTAAGCCCTTTCAGAAATTGATCGCCTGTCCGTGCAGCCATTTCGCTGCTCCCTCCCGTTTCCGGCAGCGCCTCCCGGGCGTGCCTTTTGTGATTCAGTTCATTTATGACTACAATCAGTTTTATGCCGTGAGTCAAGCGGCATGCGTGCTGCCAGCGCGAAGGGCACGATTGACAACGGGGGACGATCCGCCAAGTTGTTGCGGGAACGATATTTCTTAGGGATTCGCAGGAAAGAGCAGGTTCGGCGTGAAACAGGCGGCGACAGCGCGCGCAGCGAAAGGCAAGGCGGGAATGGCCTCACCCGTCGGCCGCCGCGAGCGGAACAAGCAGGAAAAGCTCGACCGAATTCTCGCGGCGGCGCGCGAACTCTTCGCGGCAAAGGGCTTCAGCGATACGACAACGCAGGAGATTGCCGAACGCGCCGATATCGGCACGGGCACGCTCTTCCTTTATGCGAAGAGCAAGGAAGATCTGCTCATCATGGTGTTCAAGGATGAGATGATCGAAACCTCGCAGACGGCGTTCCGCAAGGTTTCGCCCGATACGCCGATTGCCGATCAACTGATGCAGGTGTTCGGCGCGATGGTGGCCTATCACAATCGCGATCTGCCGCTGGCGCGCGCGCTCATCCGCGAAATTACCATCCTGGCGAATCCGGACCGGCGCGAGGATGTGCGCTCGCTGATGCGCATCATCTATAGCGGCATCGGCGACATCATCGCCGGTGCCCACGCACGGGAAAAGATCCGCCCTGGCCTCGACCTCCTCTTGGTCGGCGAGGCGCTGTTCGGCATCTATTATGTGGGCCTTATCGGCTGGCTGAACGGACAGGTGACGAAGCAGACTTTCTTGAAACGGCTGCGTACGAAGCTCGCCCTTTCGATTGACGGGCTGCGCCTTCCGTCCACCGCGCCGGCACGCGCCGCGCGCAGCGGAAAAACCTGAGGCGCTGCACCTCCATTATTGACTTCCCTCATTTATGATGGCACTCAATATTTGGCAGTCGCCGCAGGCCGCCGAAACGTGGGAGGAGCATCATGACGACGCCCCTGAAGGCGCGCTGGGCGAAGGACGAGGTCACACTTGGCGCCTGGTGCATGATCCCCGAGCCGTTGACGGCCGAGGCGCTCGGCCGCGCGGGCTTCGACTGGGTGCTGGTCGACATGCAGCATGGCTGCATGGACTACGAAACCGCGCTCAACATGATCCGCGCCATCGACACGACGCCTGCCCAGCCCGTTCTGCGGGTACCGTGGAACGATCCCGGCATTATCGGGCGGGCGCTCGATGCGGGCGCGCTCGGCATCGTCATTCCGATGATCCAGACGGCCGATGACGCACGGCGCGCCGTGGATGCCTGCCTCTATCCGCCGAAGGGACGCCGCAGCTTCGGCCCGGTGCGTGTCGGCATGAGGGATGGGCCCGGCTATTTCATGGAAGCGAATGACCGCGTTGCTGTCATACCCATGATCGAGACACCGGAGGCGCTGGCCAATGTCGAGGCGATCGCCGCCGTGCCGGGCGTCGATGCGCTCTTCGTTGGCCCGTTCGATCTCTCGATCGCGCTCGGCCTGCCGCCCGGGGACAATGACGGCAAGCCAGCCTTCGATGCCGCCATCGCAAAGATTTCCGCGGCGGCCCGCGCCGCGAAAATCGCAACCGCCGTCCTGTCCAATGCGAAGGTTGCGCCGCTCCGCATCGCGCAGGGCTTCCGCATGATTTCCACCACCACCGATATCAATGCGCTCTCCATGGCCGCGCGCAGCGATCTTGAAGCGGTGAAAGCCGCCGCCCAGAAAGGGAAGTGACATGCTCGACCAGGCCACGCGCGAAAAAATTGTCGACGCCTTGTTCGACACCTATCGCACCCGGAAGCCCATGCCGCTGCCGACAAAGACCTGGCCGGGCATTGAAGTGGAAGATGCCTATCGCATCCAGCAGGCCTTCATTGCACGCAAGGTCGCGGCGGGTGGCAGGGTAAAGGGATACAAGGTCGGACTTACGTCGAAGGCGATGCAGGACTTCGCAGGTACGACGGAACCCGATTTCAGCGGCGTCACCGATGATTTCTTCGTGCCGGAAGCGACGCCTATTCCCATGTCGCGCTTCTTCGCGCCGATGATCGAAATGGAAATCGCCTTTGTGATGAAGGAGCCGCTGAAGGGGCCCGGCGTTCTTCCGGTCGATGTGATCCGCGCGACCGATTTCGTGCTGCCCGCCATCGAGATCGTGGACTTCCGCGTCGAGCGCGGGCCGGGGCTCAGCGTGATCGACAATATCGCAGATCTGGCGTTTTGCGGCGCCGTCGTGCTGGGCGCAAATCCGCGCAGGCTCGACCAGATCGACATCCGCCGCGTGCAGGGCGCAATCTACAAGAACGGAACCAAGGAGCTGGAAGGCGAGGCTTCCGCCGTGCTCGGAAACCCGGTGACGGCGGTGGCGTGGCTCGCCAACAAGCTCGGCGAATTCGGCACCTCGTTCCAGCCCGGCGACACGATCCTCACCGGCTCTTTCGTGCGGGTGCTGCCGGTCGCGGGGGGCGATGAATTCACCTGCCGCTTCGATCAGGGACTCGGAGAGGTTTCGACGAGCTTTGTATAAGGCGAAGGCCCGCACGGTGATGATTGCGGATCAGACGCGGCCAGCTGGCGGCTTCACGGCGACGAGACATCCGGCGAGCGCTGAGGTGCCGACGAACCACGCTCCATGCCGGTAGAGACTGCGGGCGTCTCGAGCCTCAGGTAGGTCGAAGGCCCAGACCTCGCCGGACCGGTCTGCCCAGACGACGCGCCCGTCAAGCGCCGAAACCGCAGCAAGGGCCCGTTCGGCTGGCGCCTCAGGTCCGAAATATACCACGACCTGAGTATCGCCTCTGGGCGGCCAGGTCGCGACATAGCCAGAAGCGGCCACGGCAAGGCAGAGAAGCGAGGCAACAACGCCGCCGCGAGCTGCGTGACCTCCACCCCCGCCGCGCCACGTCATCCATCCTGCGATCAGCGGCACGACACCAAAGACCAGAAACCAGAGCAGGTCCCAGAGAAGAGGATCTTCCGAATCCATCCGGACGCGATGGAGCCCGAGCAGCCAGTGGGACAGCACAGCATCGACAACGTGCCAGAGGCCGAAGCCGATCAGAGCAAAGGCTGAAAAGGCGCGGCTCGCCTCCGTTGCGGAGAGTTCATGCCGCGTGCGCCAGAGGAACCAGAATCCCAAGAGGGCGACGAGATACATCAACGCGTGGAAGATGCCGTCGGCCAGCATCTGAAAGCGGATGTCTGCGAATGGCTCACCACGGAGGCCGGAGAGAAGGTGGTGCCATTGCAGGATCTGATGCAACAGAATCCCGTCGAAGAACCCGCCCAGCGCAAAGCCGAGAAAGCCGCCGGCCCAGAGGAACCGGCGGCTGAACTCGTGCCGAGGCGTGGGGTTCATCATGCTTTCCTCAACGGAGCGCCTAGTGGCTCGCCTGCAGCCCTTGGCTGCGCAGCTGCATGAAGCGCATGCCGGTGGCCGGAAGGTGCTCGGCGATGAAGGCGGCCATGGCCGTTTCCTCCATCAGCGACTGCTCCAGCGCGGCTATGGCATCGATCTCCCCAGCAGCTTCGCCCATCACCATCAGCGTCCTGTAGGCCGCAGCCTCGTAGTTCGCGAGGGCGAAAGTTGCGAAGGTATTCTTGATGATCTCGTCGCCCGCCATCGCGTCGCTGAGGCTCGTGAGGAGGCCCAGTGTCTTCAGGGTCGCATCCTTGATCATGGAGGTATTTTCGCCCAGATCATCGAGGATGGTTTCCAGACGCTGGAGTTGCGCGTTCTTCTCCTCGAGATGGGAGTGCAGCTTCGCCTCGATCTCGGGATAGTTCTCGAGCCGGTTAAGCTGCGCCTGCACCATGGTCTTGCCCTGCGAGGCAGTGGCATGAGCATTCTTCAGGCCCGTTACGAAAAGATCGCGGGCCACATCTCTCGAAATCGTCATCTCCGGATTCTCCTTGAACTCCTGCGGTGTCCGCTCTCAACAACAGGGACCCGCGCTTGTTCCGCGGGAGGCGACGTTTTTATCCGGCCCGGTTTCCCCCACCCCCGCGACGATCCCCTCGATCATCCCGAGCGCATGGAGCACGACCAGATGCCGTAGCTTGTCCGGCTCCATGGGACCGAAGCGGCGCTCCTCCACATCGATATCGCCACCGCGACGCCCGCAGGCAAATATGACACGTCCGACCGGATTTCCGTCTTCGTCCTCGGTCGGCCCCAGGACGCCCGTGATTGCCAGGGCAACGGAAGCTTCGGAACGGGCCAACGCGCCCTCCACCATTCGCCGCGCGATCTCCGTCTCGACACTGCCGATCTGGCGCAGGAGCGGCAGAGAAATGCCGAGAGCGGTAGATTTCTGTTCCTTCGTGTAGACGGCAAAGCCGCCATGGAGCGCGCTTCCTGCTCCCTCGGCGCCGGAGAGGAGCGCACAAACAAGCCCGCCGCTACAGGACTCCGCCGTGACCAGCGACAGCCCGGCCGCCGTGAGGCCGTGCATCACCTCGTCGGCGCGCCTCAAGATCTCCCGGTCATCGGCCGACATGTTCGTCATGCGCTCCATCCGTTTCGCATTTACGGACGATCAACGGACTGACAGCGGCGGATGTTCCTTCAGGAACAAGTTGCACCTCTGTCTGTTGCAGGGCGGGGGCGACACCGGAGAGAAACATGAAACACACCATTCGACAGAGCCTCATCGCAGCCGCCGCGGCCGTTCTGGCGCTCGGCTTCTCCGCCGTGCAGGCCGAGAACCCGCCTGCCGAGATTTCTGCCTCGGAGGACTATGTGAACCAGGCAGCCATCGGCGATCTTTTCGAAATTCGATCGAGCGAAATCGCGCTCAAGAAGTCGCGCAACGACGATATACGCGAGTTCGCCCAGATGATGATCGAGGATCACACGGAAGCGAGTTCCAATCTCAAGGTCGCAGTAGGCGAGGCGCGAGTGCCCGTCACGTTGCCCACGGAACTCGACGAGGCAAAGCAGGAAAAAATCGGCCAACTCGAAGAAGCGGAAGGCGCGGAACTCGACAGGCTGTATATCCAGATGCAAATAGAGGCACACGACGAGGCGCTGGCCCTGCACCGGAACTACGCCGAGAACGGCGAGCTCGAGCCGCTGCGCGACGTCGCTTCGGACATGGCCTCTGTGGTCGAGTCCCACCGCGACCGGCTCGAAACGCTGCATGACGATCTGAACGACTAAACGACGCAGGCGGGGCGGACGTCACCGCCCCGCTGCGCCCCGGTCCTGTGCGGATTCGAGAAGGTTTCAGCCTCTCTCCCCGTAACGCGGGGAAACTTCACCGATCTGCCGCAATCGCCGAGCGGCGGCGGAACGCTATTAACAATAATCCGTTCCTTACTCAGGGGCTGCAATTCAGACGCAGGGAGTGAGGCCATGGCGGCACGCAGAGCAGCAGCCGATCAGCAATCCGACATGAACGAACAGCGCGTGCCCGCTTCCGGATCATCCGCGCCATCCAACGAGAATCTGGAGGAGGAGATACTGGACCTCCTGCCTGCGCTCCGGGCTTATGCTCTCAGCCTGACAAAATCTCCCACCGATGCCGACGATCTCGTGCAGGAGACGCTGCTCAAGGCGCTTGCGAATACCCATCGTTTTCAGCCGGGGACCAATTTGCGGGCATGGCTCTTCACGATCGAGCGCAACACGTTCTATTCGGAATATCGCCGCCGCAAGCGCGAGGCACCGAGCGAAGCGGATCCGAGCGAAATTATCGGCACTGACGGTGCGCAGGAATGGTCGGCGGAACTCGACGATGTAAAGGGTGCGCTGGCCGCCCTGCCCTGCGATCAGAGGGACGCTGTGGTGCTGGTCGGTGGAATTGGGCTCAGCTATGAGGAAGCGGCAGCAATCTGCGACTGTCCGCTGGGAACCATCAAGAGCCGCGTCAATCGCGGCCGTAACGGGCTTCAGAAAATCCTGAACCGGAAATCGCGCGTCCAACCCAACGACTAGCGGCCGGCTTTCAAAATCTCAACAGCGCGGGTTATGCAGCGCCGTTGAGGTTCCGCCGCACGGACAGTTTCCCGGCCAGTTCCCTGGCGAGACGTTCAAGTTCAGCCGCATTCTGCTGCGGTGACTCGCTTGAGATGGCCGCCCTGACTAATTCGTCGAGCTTGCGCGTCGGCATCATGGTTCGCGCGCTCTTCTCCGTTCCCTGATTTTCCATATCCGTTCTCATATAGCTTGTCGCAAAGTTCGAATTGTCTACGAAATTTTCGCCCGTGTGGTTCATCGATTTTACCATTTCGCTGTCGCGTGTGGAAACGCTTACACCGCACGACGTTTGCTTCTCATCCGCCGATCAGATCTCCGCCGTTCGGGTGCAGCACCTGGCCTGTCATGTATGAACTGTCTTCACATGCGAGGAAGAGAAGCGACGGCGCCACTTCGTTGGGCTGACCCGGGCGGCCGAGCGGCGCGCTCTTTCCGAATTCGGCTACCTTGTCTGCCGGAAACGATGCGGGGATGAGAGGTGTCCATATCGGCCCCGGCGCGACGCCGTTCACCCTGATACCCTTCGATGCGAGGTTGGACGACAGCGCCCGCACCAGCGCGAGGATAGCTCCCTTCGTGGATGAGTAATCGAGAAGCGTAGGCTGGCCGCGATAGGCCGTCACGGATGTGAGGCAGATGATCGATGCCCCTTTTTTCAGGTGTGGCAGCGCGGCCTGAATGGCGAAGAACTGGCCAAAGACATTCGTCCTGAAGGTCTGCTTGATCTGATCCTCCGGGATTTTCTCGAATTCGGTTTCATAGTGCTGCTCGGCGGCATTGCACACAACGACATCGAGCCGGCCGAACTTCTTCACCGTCTCGCCGACAAAGGAGCGCACCACGTCCTGTTTGCCGACGTCGCCAGCGAGGAGAAAGCACTCCGCCCCCTCGCCTTTCACAAGCTCCGCCGTCTTCTTCGCGTCTTCTTCTTCGTCCTTGTTCTTGTAGAGAATGCCAAGCTTCGCTCCTTCGCGAGCGAAGAGAAGGGCCGTGGCCCTGCCGATCCCGGAATCGCCGCCGGTTATGATCGCGACTTTCCCGTCAAGGCGGCCCGAACCCGCGTATCGCGGTTCATATTCCGGCGGCGGGTCCATCTCCGCCTCGGTGCCCGGCTGGTGGTCCTGTTGCTGCGCCACGGGCGCTTCCTTTTGCTTCGCCATGATCTACTTCTCCCGAGTTCCTTTCCGGTCGCCCATCAGGAAACAGGCTGATAGCCCTTTTCCTTCAGCATCCGGGCGAGATGAACCGTATTCCGCGCCAGCATCTTCGCCGCGTCGGACACGGAATCCGGCACCTTGGGAAGATCCTTGAAATCCTTGCTGCCCATCGCCTCACCCACCCAGTAGCAAACGGCGTTGGGCGCCAAGGTGAAGCCGACATCGTTCAATGCCTGATAGAGTTCGGCGGAGATGTGGTGTGCGCCGTCTTCATTGCCGACCACGGCGACCGCTGCTACGCGGTTATAGGCTGGCATCCTGCCGCCATCGTCCTTCTCCGAGATAAAGGCATTCAGCCGTTCGAGGGCGCGCTTGGCGATGCTGGAGGGCTGACCGAGCCAGACCGGCGTCCCGAGAACCAGGATGTCAGCGTCGAGAATGCGCGAGCGGAGCTCCGGCCAATCGTCACCTTCGCCCTCATCCGATTTCACCCCTGGCTTGATGTTGAAATCGGCGAGGCGGACGACCCCACCCTCCACCCCTTCCTTGCGCAGTTCCGCAAGAACGAGCTCAAGCATCTTCTCGGTCGAGGATTTGTCTCCGTCGCTCGCCTTCAACGTCGCATTGAGTGCAATGGCCTTCATGCCGGTCTCCGCGTCTCATTACATTGTTCGGAGAGAAGTCGCCGCGACGAATTTTTGTTCCGCACGGAGGCCCGACCGCCAAATTTCTTTCTCCTTTCGGGACAAGTGCGAACCAATCCGCGTGTGCCGGCGTTGATTTCCTGTCATCCACCAAAAGGGAGCGAAGTCATGCCCGCGAAATCGAAAGCCCAGCAAATGGCGGCCGGTGCGGCGCTGGCGGCCAAACGCGGCGACAAGAAGAAAAGTGAACTCAAAGGCGCGTCGAAATCCATGGCCGAGTCCATGAGCAAGAAGGAACTCGAGGAAATGGCCTCGACCAAGCGCAAGGGGAAGCCGCAGAAGAAGAGCAAGAAATGAAAAGGCCCCGCCTCTGGGAGGCGGGGCAAGTCAGGGAGGGGGAATGCGGCCCGAGACCGCATAACGGCGCTGGACGCCGTTCCTCTCAACCTTCGGAGTCGGGTTTTGTTCCCCGCCGGAATGGAAGTTCCTCAGACAGGCCTCACTCGCCCGCCTTCTTCTGCGCCTTGGCGGCTCGTTCGTCCGCGTGCTTCTGGATCATGGCACCGGCGGCCTGCATGGCCTGGCCCATGAAGTTCGCGCCATTCTCCGTCACCCAGTCATAGGAGGCTTGACGGCTTTCATTGGCGCGCTTGAAGACCGGGGCGACATGCTCGGCCCAGAGGCGATAGGAATTCACCGTCGCATCCCAGGGCGCCCAGTTATGCGCTAGCTGGAGGAAGGCGCCGAACTGGCCCTGCTTCGCCTGAAGCCGCTTGATCTGCTCGATCGCATCGTCCGGCGTGCCGATCACGGCCTGGCCGCTCGCGATCATCGCATCCACCGGGTCCATGCCTTCGGGCAGCGGCGGCGCGAGCGGATTGAGATTGGCGAAATATTCGCGCCATTTGTGCAGGCCCCATTCGACATTCTTTCGGGCCTGCTCGCGGCTCTCGGCGATATGCACCGGGCCGACGAGGCGCAGCTTGCCGCGGTCCATCACCTGCCCGCTCTCGGCGGCGATTTCACAGGCGATCTGCCAGTTGGTCGAGAGCGCGTCGAAGCCGTCGGCATTGGTCGCGGCGACGCAGAGCATGCCGAGGCCATATTTGCCGGCGGCTCGGCCGCCCGACGGGCTGACGGCGCTTGCGACGCAGATCTCCGGGTGCGGATGCGAATAGGGCGTCAGATGTGCGCGCGCATTGACGAGATTGTACCAATCGGTTTTCTCCGTCACGACCTCGCCATTGAAAAGGCGCATGATGACGAGGAGCCCTTCGAGCATGCGGTCGCGCTGCGTCATCGGGTCGATTCCGAGCATCATGGCATCGGAAGGCAGGAGGCCCGGGCCGACACCGAACATGACGCGCCCGCGCGTCATGTGGTCGAGCTGAAGAATGCGGTTCGCCGTCATCAGCGGGTTGTGATAGGGCAGCGAGACGACGCCTGTACCGAGCTTGATGCGGCGCGTACGCTCCGCGGCGGCGGCGATGAAGAGTTCAGGGCTCGAGATGATCTCGAAGCCTGCCGAGTGATGTTCGCCGATCCAGGCTTCCTCGTAGCCGAAGCGGTCGAGATGCTCGATCAGTTCGAGGTCTCGCTGAAGCGCTTCCGTCGGGTCACGGTCGGTCGGGTGGAACGGCGCCATGAAGATGCCGTTCCGCATGGGCACGAAGTCCCGGTTGTTCGTTGCAGTCATCTGGTTTCCCCCAGTCCGGTTCTGTTTTGAAGATCGATGCTCAATCATCGTCCCTGAGATAGAGAGAGTCGAGACTTCCCGTCGGATTATGGCCGAAGCCGAGCATGGCCCTGAGCAGGGGGCTCGCCTCTTCCAGCACTTCGCGAGGCACCGTGCGGTCCCAATTCCATTGCGGGCGCAGGAACGGCCGGACGTAATAGGCGAAGAGGCCTATACGCGTCTTGTCCTTGCTGACGTTGGGTCCGGTCTCGTGCCAGACCCGGCCATCCATGACGAAGATCGACCCCGCGGGACATTCAATGGGAACTGTCTCGTAGTCGGTCCGTCCAGGTTGCGGCCCCTCCGTTGAACCATGGCTTGATGCCACGAAGCGTGTGGCACCGTTCTCGACCGTGAAATCGTCAATTGCCCAGGCCACGTTCACAGCCAGCGGATAGGACGGCCAGCGGGCCGGCACGTAGCCTTGATCGGCGTGAAGCCCCATGGGGCCGGAGCCCGGCGCGGTGATGTTGCCGGAGAAGTTCGAGAGCAGGAAGTCCTTGCCGATCACTTGCTGCACGAGTTCGATCGCGAGCGGATGCTCGACAAGCTGGCGGAACACCTTGTCCTTGTTCACGAGATCGAAGAGACGTGTGTTGCGTGTATCCGGATCGAAGGGGAAGCCGTGAAGCTGGACGCCCTTCGTGCCGTCGCTCTCGACACCGGCCCGCACTGCTTCGCGAACCCGCGCGAGTTCGTCCTTGCCAAGCACGCCCTCGATAACCGTGATGCCATGAGCGCGGAGCTGCGCCTTCGCCTCCTCGGCATTACGCGCGCGAGGTGGCGCAGCGAGAGGGGCCGCGCGCGAGGAAGCCGCTTCGACAAGCGCGGTGACGGAAGCGGAATCGAGATATTCGTCGAGCCGGACGATGCGCCCCTCTTCCACGCGGCAAATAATGCAGGCCGGCATGGCGAAAGTCTTTCCGTTTCGCAACGTGCCGTGCATGACATGCTGCTGCAGGAAGCCGCCCGGCACGGGATGGCGCGCGATCACCTCATAGCGGCGCTCGGGCACCTCGCGGAAAAGCCAGCCGAGCGTCGCGAGATTTTCTTCTCGCGTCTGCTCGATACCGTCGGTGTTGTGCCAGATGCGGGCGTCCGGTGCGTAGCAGCCGGATACGGCATCCGCCTCGCCCCTTTCGATGGAGGAAAAGAAACGCTCGGCGAGACCGAGCACATCATCGTTCCTGATCGCTGCGATGCTCATGCCGGGGATGCTCCGTTCACAAGGCCGAGCCCTTCGGTCTTGTAACCGAGCAGGACCAGCAATTCCTCGGAAGCGAACTGGCGGACCGAGGGCTGAAGCGAGAGGAACCAGTTTTCCTGCTGACGGTAGATCGGCTTCGTGTACCAGGCGAACACGCCCGCCCTTCGTTCATCCGCCGTGCGGTTGAAGCCGGTCTTGTGCCAGACGCGGCTTTCAAAGACGGCGATGGCGCCTGCCGGTGCCTCGATGGGGATCGTCTCCACCTCCGCCTCGTCCGGGCGCGGCGGGCGATGCAGCGTGTGACTGCCGGGGACGAAACGCGTTGCGCCGTTTGCCTCGGTAAAGTCGTCGAGACACCAGACGACATTCACGCCCTGCGGCTCTGCCGGCCAGGGCTCGGGCACGAATATCTGGTCGGCATGCAGCACCATCTCGCCGCCGCCGGGGCCGGTGATATTCGCGGAGATATTGCCGAGCAGGCAAGGCCAGCCGACGACGGAGCGCACAAGCTCCATCGCGAGCGGATGCGTGACGAGATCCTCGAAAACGGGGTCGCGGCTCAGCACGTTCCAGACACGCTGGTTCGACTCGTCATGCCCGTAGTCGAGGCTGAATTTCCGCTCTCGGTTGCGCGCCCTGTCCTCTTCCGCCGCGCGGTAAAGCGCATCACGGGCGCGCTTCAGCGTGTCGCCGGTCAATACCCCGTCGACAAGGCAGATGCCATATTCCCGGATGTCGCGCGCGGCCTGCGCCGGATCGCGCGTCAAAGGCGGCAGACCGCGATGCGGCGTCTGCGCTGCTGCACTGGCCATCGGATATCCTCCTCCCGTTCGGCGCCTCCCAACGCCTTTCAGCTGAGCCTAGAGAAAAATATAACGCGTTTCAATATTCTGATGACAGGAATTGAGTCTCACCGTTACGCTGGGGAAAGGAGGCAGTGAGCTTGAGCATCAGGGAAGAGGCAAAGGAAGAGCGGCGCCAGCGCATCGTCGCGGCGGCGCGGCGGCTCATCGACGAGACGGGGGAAACCGGCTTCTCCATGCGCGCGCTTGCGGAAGCGGCGGGCGTGAGTCTCGTCACGCCTTACAATCTTTTCGGTTCGAAACTCGCAGTGATGCTCGCCATGCTCGACGACGACGTGGAGCGATATCAGACGCGTCTCGGGGATCTGCGGGCGCCGGACGCGATCGAGATGTTCTTCGCGGCGGTGCGGCTTGCCCGCGATGTCTACGAGGCAGAGCCGCGCTTCTATCGCTCCGTTTTTCGTGAGGTCAACGGCAGTGGCGACCGCGCGCTGGTGGCGGGCTATTACGGACCGCGCCTTGCTTTCTGGCGCGGCCTGACCGCCCGCGCGCAGGCGGATGGATATTTGCGGCCGGAAATGGACATCGACGCCTTCACCCAGCAGCTAAGCCATGTCTTCGGCGCTCATCTGCTTGATTGGGCGGGCGAGAGCATCACACTGGACGAGATGGAAAATCGAATTTCCTACGGCTTTTCGCTGCTCTTCCTCGCGGCGCTGGCGGACAGGCAAACGCCTGCGATGCGCGAAAGGATGCTTGCCTTTCAGAGCCTAGCCACGGCGTGCGGGAGCAAGAGACGGAAAGAATCCCGGGCTTGAGAGAATGCGGGCGGGCCGCCGCAGAGCCCGCCCGCTCCCCCTCAGAAGCGGTAGCCGATACCGACGCCGATCAGCCAGGGATCGAGGTCCACATCGGCGTTGATGGCGCCGCCATTGATCGACACGTCGGTGGAGAGGAAAATCTTCTTCACGTCGAGGTTCACATACCAGCGGTCGGCCACCTCATAGTCCACGCCGGCCTGCAAGGCCCAGCCGAAGCTGTTCTTGTAGTCGATGCTGGTGACGGCGCCGCCCGGCGCGTCTTCGTTGTAGAAGATGGTGTAGTTCACGCCGGCGCCGATATAAGGGCTCAGCTTCTCTTTGGGCAGGAAGTGATACTGCAGGGTGAGCGTCGGTGGCAACAGGCTCACCTTGCCGAGATCGATGCCCGTCGGCGTATGCGAAACGTCGTGACGCGTCGTGCCGGCGATGAGTTCGAGGGCGATATTGTCGGTGACGAAATAGGTGAAGTCGATTTCCGGCACGACATCGTTCGACACGTTCACATCGCCGCCGAGAACGGTGACCGAGGCGCTTTCATCCGGCACGGCCCAGAGCGCGCGGGCGCGGACCATGATGTCGCCAGCCGACTTGCCCGTGGATTCCGCATGGGCGGGCGCCGCCGTCATCACCGCGGCGGCAATTGCAATGCCCGCACCCAATTTCCTGTTCAGTTTCATTTCTCATCTCCGGTTGGATGCGCCGAGCCCCGTCGGCGGCGCCATACCGGATCAGCTTCCGCCTAATATCCATAATTTGAGAGTGGTCATTCCGTCGCAGGCACCGCGCGAAATGACGCAGCTATTACAGGGGCTTATGTCCCAGTGCTGCCGTCAAGTATGTGCATATAGGTGCGGACCTGCTGGACAAAATGAACCGCCTGCCCGCCCCTTGCCCGGCCGTGGCGCAGGCCGTCCGCATAGGCCGGATTGTTGAGCAATGGCAGCACGCGGCGCATATCCGACCAGCTGTTCCGGTCGCGGCCAAGCTGTGCGGCGAGCGCGCGCGCGTCATAGACGTGGCCGACGCCGAGATTGTATGCCGCGAGGGCAAACCAGGTGCGGTCCGGCTCTTCCACGCTTTCCGGGATGCGTGTTTTCAGTTCGGCGAGATAACGCGCCGCCGCCTCGATGCTTTCATTCGGGTTGAGGCGGTCTTCGACGCCGAGCTGCTTCGCCGTCTGCTGCGTCAGCATCATGAAGCCGCGAACGCCCGTCGGGCTTCTCGCTTCCGGATTCCAGTGCGACTCCTGATAGGCCATGGCGGCGAGCAACTGCCAGGGCAGATCGTGATTGCGCGCGGCGCGGCGGATCGCCTTCTCATAGTCCGGCAGGCGGTCCTCGATCGCGCGCTTGAAGGCGCGGATATCGACATAGTCGAAAAGCGGCAGGAAGCCGTGAAAACGTCGCTCCAGCGCCGTCAGCGTTCCCGTCTTCTTCATGCCGGCGAGCCAGAGCCGCATGGGCTCGACCAGATCTTCCGACCCCGGAGCAAGAAACCAGCCATAGGGCGCTTCGCCCGGCAGCTTGAAGGCCTCCGCGATTTCCGGGTGGTAGGGATTGGTCACCCGCAACACGAGCGAGTCGAGGGCGACACAATCGAGGTCACCATCCGCAAGGCGCGCGAGCAGATCCTCGACCGGCCTGTCCTCCTGGCGGAACTTGACCTCGCCGACCCCTGCAAGGGCAGCGGCGAGCGCATCCGCGGCCGGCGTGCCCCTGGCGGCGGAAACGGCAAGGCCGCTCAACTCGGCCGGTGTTTTCGGCAATGGCAGCCCGCGGCGGCAGGCAACGAGCTGACGAACCGATTCATATTCCCCGCCAAGGGCGAAGGTTTCCCGCCGCGCCTGCGTGATGGCGAGGCCCGCCGCGGCGACATGACCCTTCCGCGCGGCGAGCGCCTTCATCAGCGCCCTTTCCGTGTCGTAGACGCGGAACTCCGCCTCTACGCCAAGCGATTTCGCGAGCCGCTGCATCGCTTCGTATTCGAAGCCCGTGCGGCCCTCGATACTCTCGTAAAAGGTCGTCGGCGCTTCTCGGGTCAGGACAACAAGGCGGCCTGAGGCGCGGATATGCTCGAGCCCCTGCGGCACGGGCGGGACATACACATAGACGTAGAAAAAGTGGTTCAAGCCGAACAGCGCCAGCAGGACCGGCACGATCCACGGGATGCGGCTGCGGCGCCAATGCGGCGCAAGACGCGCTGCCGCGGCCCGCAGGCGTTCCACGGAAGCCCTTGTTCTGGCTCGAGAATTTTGCAAGTGGCCCCGCCAGCTATAGCTCGTACCGCAGCCAAAGATTAGCACAGCTTCACACAGGCGGATGCAAGGCGACTTAGCTGTTGACTACATACCAACTGGTTGGTATGTACCTTTTGAAGAGGAGAACACCATGTCGCCGCACCCCGCCAAACCGGACGCGAGATCGAAGCTGCTCGACGCCGCCATGTCGGTGATCCGCGCCAAGGGGTATTCGGCAACGTCGGTGGACGAACTCTGCGCGGCGGCAGGCGTGACCAAGGGCGCCTTCTTCCATCATTTCAAGAGCAAGGAAGCTCTCGGCGTTGCCGCCGTCGAGCACTGGTCCGAGATGACCGGGGCCGTGTTCGCGAATGCGCCCTATCACGACCATCCCGATCCGCTTCAGCGCGTTCTCGGCTATGTCGCCTTTCGCAAGTCATTGCTGACAGGCTCCGTCGCCGACTTCACCTGCCTCGTCGGCACAATGGTGCAGGAAGCTTATGAAAGCGTTCCCGCCATTCGCGAGGCTTGCGACAAAAGCATCAGCAGCCATGCGGGAACGCTCGAAGCCGACATCGAAACGGCGATCGAGGAACGCGGCATGTCGCCGGATTGGACCGCGAAGTCGCTTGCACTCCACACGCAGGCCGTTCTGCAAGGCGCATTCATTCTCGCCAAGGCGAAAGGCGGCGCGGAAGCGGCTGCCGAAAGCGTCGACCACCTGACGCGCTATCTCGAACTACTGTTCGGCGCCGCAAGGCACTGAACGGCACCCGCAAATCAAATCCGACGAGAGAAAATCATGCCTAGCACCATCCGCCTTCACCGCGTGATCGCCGCCAAGCCGGAAAAGGTTTACCGCGCCTTTCTTGAGGCCGATGCCGTCGCGAGCTGGCTCCCGCCTTTCGGTTTTCTCTGCACCGTGCACGAGCTCGATGCGAAAGTGGGCGGCAAGCACCGCATGTCCTTCCGGAATTTCACGACGGGCAACGGCCACTCCTTCGGCGGAACCTATCTCGAACTCGTGCCGGGAGAGCGGCTTGTCTACACGGACAAGTTCGAGGATCCGGGCATGCCGGGCGAGATGCGCGTTACCGTGGATCTGAAAGCGGTCTCCGCCGGCACCGAAATCGACATCGTGCAGGAAGGCGTGCCGGACATGATCCCGGCAGATGCCTGCTATCTCGGCTGGCAGGACTCGCTCTACAAGCTCACCCGCCTTGTGGAACCGGAGATTGCCGAATAGCGCAGCATCGACCGTTGCGAACGGCGGATATCAATTTCGGGGCGGGGCAAGGAGAAGAAACATGACCGACATCGTCACATGCCTGTGGTTCGATCACGGCGAAGCCAGCAAGGCAGCGAAATTCTATGCCGACACGTTTCCCGACAGCCATGTCGATCGCATAAACACCGCGCCCGGCGATTTTCCCGGTGGTCAGAAGGACAGCGAGCTCACCGTGGAATTCACCCTTCTCGGGCGGCGGTTCGTCGGCCTGAACGGCGGACCGGCTTTCACGCCGAACGAGGCGGTGAGCTTCATGGTCGTCACCGATAACCAGGAAGAGACCGATCGCTACTGGGACGCCATCGTTTCCAATGGCGGCGCGGAGAGCGCCTGCGGCTGGTGCAGGGACCGATGGGGCTTTTCCTGGCAGATCACGCCGGCGCGACTCCTCGAACTCAACACAAGCGCCGACAAGGCCAAGGCAAAACGCGTCTTCGAAGCAATGATGACGATGAAGAAGATCGATATCGCCGCGCTCGAAGCCGCAGCATGCTCGACAGGAGAAACCCGATGACCGCACAAACAATT
Source organism: Parvibaculum sp. (assembly GCA_019635955.1). Taxonomy (GTDB): domain Bacteria; phylum Pseudomonadota; class Alphaproteobacteria; order Parvibaculales; family Parvibaculaceae; genus Parvibaculum. Next base: position 4,537 of record JAHBYL010000041.1, on the reverse strand, counting down.
ACCGTAGAAACCACCGTGAAGGCGCCCGTGGATCGCGTCTGGCAGGCCTATACGACGCCCGAAGATATCAAGCAGTGGAATTCGGCTTCCGACGACTGGCACACGCCGACCGCAACCGTCGACCTGCGCGAAGGCGGCCGCTTCTGCTCACGCATGGAAGCGCGGGACGGAAGCATTGGTTTCGATTTCGAAGGTACCTATACGAAAATCGAGACGCAGAAGCTCATCGAATACGAGTTCGGCGGCCGCCATGCCCGAGTAGAATTTTCCCCCGGCGAGGCGGGTGTTCGCGTCGGCGTTACCTTCGACCCCGAGGACGAATATCCGATCGAGCAGCAGCGCGAGGGCTGGCAGTCGATCCTCGACAATTTCAGGCGGCACGTCGAAGCCTGAAGGACGAGAGAGGCGAACGCTTGACTCCCGGCAAGATTCGTAACATGTAATGTTACATGAAACGAAACAGCCAGTTGTCAGGCGTTCTCCACATTCTCCTGCACATGGCGGAGCATGATGTTCCGGTAACTTCCGAGCTTCTCGCCAGAGCCATGACGACTAACCCGGTCGTCGTGCGGCGGATCATGGCAGGCCTGCGCGAGCAGGGTTACGTCCACTCGGAAAAAGGCCATGGCGGCGGCTGGTCGCTCGCCTGCGATCTCCAGAGCGTCACGTTGCGCGACATCCATGAGGCGCTGGGCGGCCCTCCCCTCCTTGCGATCGGCAACAGGACGGAGACGCCCGGCTGTCTCGTCGAACAAGCGGTCAATGCAGCGCTCGACACGGCTTTCCGCGATGCGGAGGCACTGCTTCTCGAACGGCTTGGCGAGGTGACGCTGGCCGCGCTGAGCGCAGATTTTCACAAGCGGTTTGCCGCGCGCGGCGGCGCCCTTGCACTGGAGAAAGCACATGAAGGATGAGGCACGCGGCGACATGTTCCGAAAGGCATTCTCGGACCCCGAGGCCGTTGCGCGATATACGGACGGACCTCGCCGTTTCGTGCCGGGCCTTGCCGATCTTCACCGCATGGCTGGCATCCTGCTCGCCGAACATGCGCCGGCGGATGCGCATGTTCTGGTGCTCGGCGCAGGCGGCGGACTGGAGTTGACCGCGCTGGCGCAGGCCCATGCCGGCTGGACTTTCGAGGGCGTCGATCCGGCCGCCGAAATGCTGAAGCTTGCGGCGCGGACCATGGGGCCCGACGCTCACCGCGCGACATTACGCGAGGGCTATATCGAGGATGCAAGCGAAGGTCCGTTCGATGCGGCGACCTGCCTCCTCACCCTGCACTTCCTCGATGCGGATGAACGGCTTTCCACGGTCAGGGAAATACATCGCCGTCTGAAGCCGGGCGCACCTTTCATCGTGGCGCATTCCTCGCTGCCGCAGGAGCGCAAGGAACGCGACCTCTGGCTCACGCGCTACATGGCATTCGCCGTCGCTTCGGGCGCCGACCCGGTCTATACGGAAAAGGCGCGCGAAGCCGTGGACAAGATGTCGGGGATGCTGCCCGCGGCCACCGATCCCGCGATCCTCGAAGCGGCAGGCTTTTCCAATGTCACGCAGTTCTACCAGGGCTTCACCTGGCGCGGCTGGATCGCCTATGCGTGACAACGATCGCGCAATGGAGCCCGTCTAATTCGCACTAATGCGCGGCAAGCTCGTAGTTCAGCACGACCGCGCCGGAGGCGAATTCCTTGCGGCTTGTGAGCTTCAGATCGAGCGTTTTCAAGAGCCCGGCGAAAGGATAAGGCCCGTGGCCCGCGATCCGCGGATGGACGATGAACTGGTACTCGTCGATCAGCCCCATCTCTGCAAGCGCGAGGGGGAGCGTCACGCCGCCTGTCAATATCCCCCTGCCGGGCTCTGCCTTGAGGCGGCGGACGGTTGCTTCAAGGTCGGCGCTGCGCACGAGCTCTGCGTTCCAATCAACCTTTTGCAGCGTATCGGAGACGACATATTTCCTCGCGGCGTGGATCGTCCGCGCGAAGGGCACCGCCCATTCGTCCATCCACTCCGGCCGCTCGCCCGTCTCGGCGACCGGCCGCCACGCCTCCTCCATCATCTCGTAAATCACGCGGCCGAAAAGGAGCACATCGGCACGTGCAATGTCCGCAGCCGCATGGACATGCAGTTCCTCGTCGGGAATCCCCTCCTCGTGATCGCAACATCCGTCGAGCGTCACGTTGATCGAATAACGAAGGGGCTGCATCGGTAAAACTCCGGGATTAAAGTCACGCGATGGCGCGAAGCCCTGCGCGCAATGGCTCCGGATCGACGCCGATCTCGCTTTCGAGCGCTGCATGCTCGCGCTTCCATACGCCGACGGCGGCACGCAGCACCTTGCGCCCCTCGGCAGTGATCAGCAATTTGCGGCTACGCCTGTCCTCGGGATCGACCTCGATCGACACGAGGCCCTGCCGCTCCAACGGCTTCAGATTCGCCGTCAGCGTTGAGCGGTCCATGGCGAGGAACTTGGCCACCGGGCCCATCGCCACGGGTTCCTGCCGGTTCAACACATTGAGCAACGAGAACTGACCGCTCGTGATGCCGTGCGGGCGCAGCGCATCGTCGAAGCGGCGAGCGAGCGCGCGTGCCGCACGCTGGGCGTGCAAGCAGAGACAATGATCGCGAATATGGATCGTCGCATCGGCCAGATCCGTCTGATTTTTCGCCTGATTTTTCGACATGGTCCGATCCACGGATGATTTTCTGTTGATATCAAACTTGTATTATTATATTGATATCAAAACATATCCGCAAGCGGCGGGATGTCGCGGCCCCAATGCGACGAGCTGCACAGGAGTACCCCCATGAGCCTTTCCGCAGAGATTCGCCCCTTGCCGATTTCAGCGGCAGACCTCGACGAGGCGCGCGCGGCACTTCTCCGGAAGGAAAAGGAGTTGATGCGGCTTCAGGACGAAATTGCCGAAGAGCGCCGCCGCCTCCCCTGGATGGAAGTGACGAAGGACTATCGCTTCAAGGCACCCGAAGGCGAGGTGACGCTTTCCGATCTCTTCGGCGAAAAAAGCCAGCTTTTCATCAAGCATTTCATGTTGAGCCCGGGCCAGACCACGCAATGCGTCGGCTGTTCGCTCGAGGTCGATCACGTGACCGGACTTCTGGAGCATTTCGCGGCGAACGACATCTCCTATGTGGTGGTGGCACGGGCGCCGCTCGATGAAATCGAGGCCGTCCGCCAGCGGATGAACTGGAAGTTCCGCTGGGTGTCGTCCTATGGCACCGACTTCGGCTATGATTTTGGCGTTTCGTTCCGCTCTGAAGATGTGGCGGCAGGCCGCGCGAAATTCCGAAATGGCGGTGGGGTGCCTCCCGGTATGGAGGACGCGTCGGGCGACGATGTTTTCTACAAGGACGAAGCGGGCCGCATCTTTCACACTTACTCTGCCTCCGGGCGAGGCGGCGAGCGCTTCCTCGGCATCTATCAATATATCGACTCGACGCCGAAAGGCCGCGTCGAACCGGTCCATGGCACGCTCGCCGACTGGGCGAGGCCGAACAATCTCTACGGTCAGGGCGGCACGGTCGGCCCCGACGGACGTTATCACGCGAGCGCCTGCGGCTGCGCGGCGCACAAATAACTCTCAGAGACACAGGAAATGGTGACGAGATGATCCGATTCAGCGTTCTGAAATGGGTGCCGCCGTTCGCACGCGGCTCGGTAAAGGAATTCAGGGTCCGCTGGGCTCTGGAGGAAGCGGGGCTTCCTTACGAGGAAGAGGTGCTTACACCAGAAGATCAGAACGGGGATGCCTATCGCGCGCGGCAGATTTTCGGACAAGTGCCTGCTTATGAAGAAGATGGGCTCGCGATGTGCGAATCCGGCGCGATACTGCTCCATGTAGCGGAGAAATCAGACACGCTGATGCCGCGCGACGCGCAGGGCCGCGCGCGCACCCTTCAGTGGGTATTCGCGGCTGTGACGTCGGTCCAGCCCGCGGTCGATCAAGTGACAGCGCTCGACTTCTTCTACGCGCAGGAGGAGTGGGCAAAGCTCCGGCGCCCCAGCGCCGAGGAATTCCTCTTGCGGCGCCTGGGACAGCTATCAGCGAGGCTCGAGGGTCGCGAATGGCTGGAAGAGCGATTCACGGCGGGCGATCTCATGATGGTAACGGTGCTGCGCGACTTGCGGCACACTGACATTCTGACGCGTTTTCCGCCGCTCGCCGTTTATGTGAAGCGCGCCGAAGCGCGACCTGCATTCCAGAAGGCACTTGCCGATCACACGGCGCTCTACGCGGAAGCCGCGAAGGCCGAAGCGGCGGAGTGAGAAACCTTCAGCGCCAAATGAAAAGGCCGGATCGACTGATCCGGCCTTTCACTTTTCGTTCGCAGGAAAGTCCTACTTGCCCTTCTTTATTTTCCTTTAGGCGCCTGATTGAACGGCAGATCCTTGTCCACGCGGACATCGCCCGGAAGGCCGAGCACGCGTTCGGCGACGATGTTGCGGAGGATTTCGTCCGTGCCGCCCGCGATGCGGTAGCCGGCTGCGCCGATCCACTGCTCGGTATAGGCGCCATCG
>JAHBYL010000040.1 GCA_019635955.1 Parvibaculum sp. | reverse complement strand
GTGCGGCCCGCCAAGGCGGGCAGGGCATGGGGCCGGAGCGCTATTTCTTGCGGAAAGCGTCGAGGCTCACGACCTCGCCGGGCGCGCTTTCCCCAGAGGAAGGCTCGGCCGGATTCGATGCCTCGGCCGCCTTGTCCTCCGCGACGTTGGTTCCGGCGCTCACGCCCTCCACCTGGAACTGCAGCCCGAACTGGACGCTGGGGTCGAAGAAGCCCTGAACGGCCGAGAAGGGGACGACGAGGCGTTCGGGAATCTTGTTGAAGGTCAGGTCGACCGAGAAGCGTTCGTCATTGATTTCAAGGTTCCAGAACTGGTGCTGGAGAACGATGGTCATTTCTTCCGGATATTGCGAACGGAGCTTTTCGGAAATATCGACGCCCGGTGCATTGGTGCGGAAGGAAATGTAGAAATGATGCTCGCCGGGCAGGCCCTGATCGCGCGCGATCTTGAGCGCGCGCCGCACGACGCCTCGCAGTGCATCCTGCGCCAGCACGTCATATCGCATCAGGTCTTCGGCCAAGCTGGGCTCCCGTCGAGTCAAATTTCGTTAACGCCGATTCAAGCAGCGTTTGGACGGGAAATCCAGACGAAGCCGGGCCGGAAGGCCGGTTTCTTCAGTCTGTAACGTGAAAGACGCAGCGGAACCGGGCGGAAGCGCCGTCCGCCCGGTTCCAGCCTCGCCCTGCGATCAGTTCACCGCGTAGATGCGAGCGGAGGTGGCGCGGATGAAAACCCCCTGGCCGATGCCGAGTTCGCCGCCGCTATAGAGCTCGCGCGGCACTTCCGCCTCGATACGGCTCGCCCGGCCTTCGATGGAAAGTTCGACGGTCACCGTGGGGCCGAAGGGGCGTACGGCGCGGATGACGGCCGGCACGCCTTCGGCGCGCTCCCGCGCCACAATCTCGATTTCATGGGCGCGGACATAGGCGAGCGCGGGGCCTTGGTAGTCGCCGTCGCCTTCCACCGGGAAGAGGCTGCCCAGCACGTCCGCCTCGCCTTCCTTCGCCGTCACCTCGAAGCGCGCCACGCCGCCCAGGAATTCGCAGACAAAGGGCGTCGCCGGCTCGTCATAGATTTCCGACGGCGTGCCGATCTGCTCGATGCGGCCGGCGCGCATGATGACGACGCGGTCGGCGAGTTCGAGCGCTTCTTCCTGGTCATGGGTCACGAAGACGGTAGTAAGACCGGTTTCGGTGTGAAGTTCACGGAGCCAGCTTCTGAGTTCCTTGCGGACCTTCGCATCGAGTGCGCCGAAAGGTTCGTCGAGCAGCAGCACGCGCGGTTCGATTGCAAGGGCGCGTGCGAGCGCCACACGCTGGCGCTGGCCGCCGGAGATCTGGCTCGGGAAGCGCTTTTCGAGGCCGCCGAGCTGCACGAGTTCGAGCAAACGGCGTACACGGCGCGCGATCTCGCCCGTCCGCGGCCGTTCCTCGCGTGGCCGCACGCGCAGGCCGAAGGCCACGTTGTCGAAGACCGTCATATGGCGGAACAGTGCATATTGCTGAAAGACGAATCCGACGCGGCGTTCCCGCAGCGAGAGTGCGGTTGCGTCCTCGCCATCGAAGCGGATCGTGCCTTCTTCCGTGGCCGTCAGCCCCGCGATTGCGCGCAGCAGTGTCGTCTTGCCGGAACCCGACGGTCCGAGCAGCGCCAGCAATTCGCCCGGCTTCACCGTGAGCGAGACATTGTCCAGCGCGGCGAAGCTGCCATAGGACTTGCCCAGTTCCTCGACGTCGATGCGCACGGGCGAGGGCCGGTGTCGCTCGTCCGCGCGCGTGGCGTTAGTGCCGCCCGCTCGCGGCAAGCTCACCACCGTAGCGCCATTCGAGGACGGATTTGAGGACGAGGGTGACGAGGGCGAGGAATGCCAGGAGAGAGGCAACCGCAAAGGCCGCAACGAAATTGTACTCATTGTAGAGGATCTCCACATGAAGCGGCATGGTGTTTGTCTTGCCGCGGATATGACCTGAAACGACGGAGACGGCGCCGAACTCGCCCATGGCGCGGGCGTTGCAAAGCAGCACGCCATAGAGCAGCGCCCATTTGACGTTGGGCAGCGTCACCCGGAAGAAGGTCTGAAGCCCGCTCGCGCCGAGCGAGAGCGCGGCTTCTTCGTCGCCCTTTCCCTGTTGCTCCATGAGCGGAATGAGCTGACGGGCGACGAAGGGGAACGTCACGAAGATCGTCGCTAGCACGATGCCGGGCACCGCGAAGACGATCTGATAGCCATTGGCGATCAGCCACGGGCCGACAAAGCCGTAGGAACCGAAGAGAAGGATATAGACAAGACCGGCGATCACCGGCGAGACGGAGAAGGGCAGGTCGATCAGCGTGACGAGAAACGATTTGCCCTTGAACTCGAATTTCGCAATCGCCCACGAGGCGACAAGGCCGAAGACGAGGTTTGCCGGTACGGAGATCCCGGCGACAAGCAGGGTGAGACGGACGGCGGAGAGCGCATCCGGCTCCACCAGAGAAGCATAGAACGGCTCGAAACCGCGCCTGAAGGCTTCGAAGAAAACGGCGGCAAGCGGCAGGAAAATCATCAGACCGATGAAGGCGAGGCCGAGTGCAATCAGCGCCGCTTTCACCAGCGGCGTCTCGCTGACCGGTGTGCGGAAGAAGGGCCGCGGCTCGGGCGAGGGGCGCGAGGGAATGCGCGACGTGTCGAGGGCGAGAGGATCGAAGGACATGGGCAATTCTCCTCAAGCCTGGATGCCGGTGCGGCGATGGTTCCACGCCTGCAACAGATTGATGAGCAGAAGCAGCGCGAAGGAGATCACCAGCATGATGGCGGCGATGGCGGTCGCCCCCGCGTAGTTGAATTCCTCAAGCCGGATCACGATGAGAAGCGGCGCGATTTCCGACACATACGGAATGTTGCCGGCGATGAAGATGATCGAACCGTACTCGCCGACACCGCGCGCGAAGGCGAGAGCGAAGCCCGTCAGCAGCGAGGGGAGGAGGGCCGGCAGAATGATCCTTGCAACGGTCTGCAGCCGGGTTGCGCCGAGCGTGGCGGAAGCTTCTTCCAGTTCCTTGTCGAAGTCGGCAAGCACCGGCTGGACGGAGCGCACCACGAAGGGCAAGCCGATGAAGATGAGCGCAACGACAATGCCGAGGGGCGTATAGGCGACCTTAATCCCGAGCGGCACCAGCAGGCTGCCGATCCAGCCGTTCGGTGCATAAAGCGCCGTGAAGGCGAGGCCCGCCACGGCCGTCGGCAGGGCAAAGGGAAGATCGATCGCCGCGTCGAAGAGGCGCTTGCCCGGAAAGTCGTAGCGCACCAGCACCCAGGCTGCGAGAAAGCCGAAGACGACGTTCACGCCGGCCGCGATCAGCGCGGTACCGAAGCTCAATTTCAGCGCCGCAATCGTGCGGGGGTCGGCGGCAAGCGTCCAGAACGCGTCCCAGCCGAGCCCAGCCGAGCGGACGAAGACGCCCGCGAGCGGAATGAGAATGATGAGGCTCAGCCAGGTAAGGGTGAGGCCCATGGTGAAGCCCCATCCCGGAAGGACGGAGGGCGCCGGGCGTGGCAGAAGCCGGGCTGAAAGTGCTGACACACTCATTGTATTCATGCCGTCCAATTATTCTTTATGAAGAATTGCTATCACGATGCACGCGCAGTTTGCGCGGTCGGGTCGGGTGTGAGCCGCAGATAGGGTTTGATCTCGACCCAGCCTGCCTTGAACTTGTCTTTCGCCGCTTCATCGCTGATCGAAGGAAGGATAATCACGGCCTCGCCTTTCTGCCAATTGGCAGGTGTCGAAACAGAATGTGTGTGCGTGAGTTGCAGTGACTCGATCACGCGGAGGATTTCGTCGAAATTCCGGCCCGTGGTCTGAGGGTAGGTGAGGGTGAGTTTGATCTTCTTGTCCGGCCCGATCACGAAAACCGTGCGCACGGTGTAAAGTTCATCATGGGCGGGATGGATCATGCCGTAGAGTTGGGCCACGGTCTGGTGGTCGTCGCCGATGATCGGAAAATTGAGGGCCGTACCGCCGAAATCGCGGATGTCGTCGGCCCAGCGGCGATGCCGGTGCAGCGGGTCGACCGAAAGGCCGATCACCTTAACATTCCGCTTCGCGAATTCGGGCTTGAGGGTGGCAACGGCGGAAAGTTCGGTCGTGCAGACAGGCGTGAAATCGCGCGGATGAGAAAAGAGAATGCCCCAGCTATCTCCAAGCCATTCATGAAACCGGATCAATCCTTCCGTGGTACGTGCCTCAAAGTTGGGAGCGATGTCGCCGAGTTGCAGTGTCATTGTGACCTCCTTTAGTTGCCGGTTAAAAAGTCCGGGCGGCCGGGGCTTGCAGATCGGGTGGGATCGACTGAAAGACAGAGGAGACTGCGAGGAGCACATTCATCCCGTATTCTTTCTCGAGCGATCGGCAATCCCGGCTGCCCGGAAGTTGTAGATGGGGCGGTCCAGACTCCGCCCCATCCTCAGGGAGGATCGTTACCAGTTCACGCCGATGCGGGTGACGACGGCGCTGCCCTTGGTGGTCACGCCCGCACGTTCCGCATCGAAGTTCACATAGTTCACGCCGACACGCAGATACTCGTTGATGTACCAGTTGAGGGCGCCGGTATAGTTGTCCTGCGAACCGCCGAGCAGCGCGCCATCGTTGAGATCGATAGTGCTGAAGCGACCGGCGATTTCCCACGCGCCTGCGCCGCCCGTCTTGAGCGAGAAGGGGTTTGCGGGCTTTACGCGCGAAAACAGACCGTTCTTGTAATTGCGGCTTTCGCCCGTCAGCACATAGCCGAGCTGCACATAGCCGCCGTCGAAATCGAGACCGGAAAGGCCCGCCGTCCGCTCCACCGAGGCAACGAGATATTCCGCCTGCGCATGGAACGGGCCCCAGACGCCGCCGAGTTCGGCGCCGTAGGAGGTGTAGGTGTCGGCAGCGATATTGCCGGTGTCGACGAAGCGCGTGCCGTCGACGGCGGACACTTCGGGGCCGGAGCGGAAGCGGACGGAGGTACCGCCGAAACCGTTCTGGCCGCCTGCATCGCGCCAGTAGCCCGAGGCGCCGAGATGCAGCACCTTGCCCTTGTCCTGGATCGGTGCCCAGGTGGCGCGTCCGTGCACGCCCCAGCCTTCGTCGTTGGCGGCGCCGGCGGGATCGCTGTTCGCGGCAAAGTTCGAGCCGAAGATGCCCGTCGTCAGCGTGTAGTTCTCGCCGGTATAGCCCGCCGAGACACCGGCCTTGAAATCGCCGCCTGCCGTGAGGCGGTGATTGAAGGCTTCCACGGCAAGGGGACGTTCGGTGAAGACGAGGTCGGTCGAGCTTGTGAGCTGTTCAAGTGAGTTCGGCGTCTTGTGCTGGCCGACGGTGATACGCGTGTTCTCGATGCCGGTGAAGGCGATATAGGCGTCCTTCACATCGACTTCGTTGCTCGCATTGTCGTTGCGGCTTGCCTTGCCGAAATCGGCTTCGAGGCGGTACAGCCAGTCATTGTAGATCTTGCCGTCGACGCCGATGCGGGCGCGGCGAAGTTCCGTGCCGTCATTGAGATCGACCGGGTTGTTGCCGCCCGACTTGTCATAGAAGGCGGCATCGGCCTCGATGCGGCCGCGCACCTTGAAGGCCCAGCTTCCATCCGCGGCCTCGATGGCAGGACCGCCCTTGAAGACGACGGGGGATTCCGCCGCGGGCTTGGCGGCGGCTGCGGCCTGATCCTTCTTCACGGCATCGAGTTCGCGCTGAAGTTCGAGGATCGTCGCCTCGAGCTTCTGTACACGTGCCTCGACCGGCTGGCCCGCAAGCGCCGGCCCCGTGAGCACGGCGCCGATCAGCGCCGTGCTCAGGAAAAGGGCGGACTTAAAAGTCTTGGGTGTTTTGAGGTTCTCGGTATTCATGTGGGTTGCCCCCGAAATTTGCTGCCAGTCAAAAATTTGCAGCGGTTGAAAATTGACCCGGTCTTATCGGCCCGGCTGATAGATCTGGTCGAAGACGCCGCCATCGCCGAAATGCTCGGGCTGTGCCTTCGCCCATCCGCCGAAGACTTCGTCGATCTTCACGAGCTTCACTGGCGGAAAGCGGCGAAGGTCGTTCTTGTCGGCGAATTCCGGCTTCACGGGGCGATAGAAATGCTTCGCCGCGAGGTTCTGGCCGGCAGAGGAATAAAGGAATTCGAGATAGGCGCGGGCGAGTTTGGTGGTGCCCTTTGCCTCGGTATTTCCGGTCACGACCGCGACCGGCGGCTCGGCGAGGATCGAGAGACTCGGTACGACGATTTCGAACTGGCCGGGAAATTCCTTCTGGGCGAGGAAGGCCTCGTTCTCCCAGGAGATGAAGACATCGCCGATTCCGCGCTGGACGAAGGTGGTGGTGGAGCCGCGGGCGCCGGTGTCGAGCACGGGGACGTTCCTGAAGAGCTTGCCGACGAATTCGCGCGCCTTGGCGTCGTCTTTGCCGTTCTTTTCGAGCGCATAGGCATAGGCCGCGAGGTAGTTCCAGCGGGCGCCGCCCGAGGTTTTCGGGTTCGGCGTGATGACCTGAATGCCATCCTTCGCCAGATCGTCCCAGTCCTTGATGCCTTTCGGATTGCCGTCGCGCACCAGGAAGACGATGGTCGAGGTATAGGGCGAGGAGTTGTAGGGGAGGGACGATTGCCAGTCCTTGGGGAGCTTGCCGGAGAGGGCCGCGATCTCGTCGATGTCGCCGGCCAGCGCAAGCGTCACCACATCGGCCTGCAGGCCGTCGATCACGGCGCGTGCCTGCTTGCCGGAGCCACCATGCGACTGCTCGATGGTGACGGTTTCGCCGGTTTCCTTCTTCCAGTGCTCGATGAAGGCGGCGTTGTAGTCGCGATAGAATTCGCGGGTCGGGTCATAGGACACGTTGACGAGGTTGGTCTGGGCGTGAACCTCAAAGGCCATGCCGAGGAGGAGGGCGAGCCCGCCCAGGAGCAGCGCAGAGCGCCGGGTCAAATCCGTAAAAGTCATGTCAGTCTCCGTTATCTATTTTGTCCATCAAATTAGTAGTGTTTAAGCGCAAAATTTTTTCGGCTCAGGCGCCGATTGCCGCTTTCAACGCGGCAGCTTCCGTTCCGGTTGCATCGGCCAGCGTCATCCCGTCCAGGATCGCCGCCGCTGCATCGCGGACTTCCCGCATCGCCTTTCGGACGGCACAGGCCTTCTCATCCCGGCAGTCGGCACAACGCCGGTAGCCGGTCAGGCTCGCACAGGGAATAGGCGCCAATGGCCCATCCATGATGCGAATGATCTGGCCGAAGGTAATCGTATCGGCCGGTTTCGCGAGCGCATATCCGCCCAGCTTGCCACGCTGGCTGCGGACGAGGCCATGTTTGCGCAGGTCGAGCAGGATCAGCTCCAGAAACTTCCGGGGCACGTTCTGCCGTTCCGCTATGTCCGCCGCCTGCAGCAATTCCCCTTCCTCCTGGGTTGCCAGCGCGATCATGGCCTTCAGCGCATATTTGGCTTTCTGCGACAACATTCTCTATCTGCCGAGTAGGGTATGCAGCGGGCGGCTGCCCGTCAAGCGAAATTTCACAGGAATCTTTCTCATCAAAATTGTTTCACACCAAATATTTGTTTATTTTGCCGGACGCCATGTGCTGGAAAGTGTAGGCGGATTCGCGCGGCATGGGGCATTGGCGCGCTGGCGCCAGGCGCAAGCGTTGAAAACGGAAAGGCATTAGGGGGAAAAGTGGGGGCTTCTGTTGCCAGGTGCCCCCGGACCCCGCCTTACCCGGCTAAGGGCAAGGACTTCAATCGAGGTTGTCGCACCGCATTACGCAGCGAGACGTGCCTCAGCATAGTTGTCGTTGGCAACTATAAAACGGCCCGATGACGGCGGAACCATGCCGGGCAAAAAGACTGTCTTTACACCCTCGTCGATCCTGTTTCGCCCCCATGAACCCTGCCATGACAGGGAGAAATCTGGTGGAGGCGCCGGGTACTGCCCCCGGGTCCGAATGGTTTATTACACAATCCGTTTATCGCCATAGCCGGACGGAAAACCGCCGGCACCTCCAATATAGGGCGGAAACGCGGGAATTAAAGCCCAATCCGTAGACCCGCTCATTCTGCCGGCAGGTTCTCGCGGAAGAGGCGGATCACATTTCCCCCCATCACCTTGAAGATTTCCTCCTCGGTGAAATCCGCCTTGCGCATTTCTTCCGTCAGTACGGCGATCTCCGAGGTGTCGAAATCGGTGCGGACGGCGCCGTCATAGTCGGAACCGAGGCCGACATGATCCACACCCAGAAGGTCGATCGCATAGCGGATGGCGCGGACGATATTAGCGGGGCTTGAATCGCAGACCGCGCCCTCCCAATAGCCGATGCCGATGATGCCGCCCTTCTCGGCAATGCGCCTTGCGAGATCGTCCTCAAGATTGCGCGGGCTGTCGCAGGCGCCGCGAAGCCCTGTATGCGAAAGCACGATGGGTTTGGTGGCAATCGCCAGCACATCCTCCACCACGGCGGGAGAAGAGTGCGCCACGTCGATGGTGATGCCGAGGCGTTCCATCTCGCGGAGCGCCTCCTTGCCGAAGTCGCTCAGGCCGGCGCCGGTGATGCCGTGAAAGGAACCGCCAAGCTCATTGTCGAAGAAGTGATGGAGGCCCATCAGCCGGTAGCCGGCGGCATGGAGACGCTCGACATTGGCGATGTCGCCTTCGAGCGGATGCGAGCCCTCGATACCGAGAAGCCCGCCGATCTGGCGCGAGCCTTCGGCGCGGGCAGCGAGAAGCGCGTCGAGGTCGGCGCGGCTGCGGATGATGCGGAGCGTTTCCGGTGCGCGGCGTTCCGCGTCTTCGAGTTTCCAGGCCTGGTAGAGCGCGCGTTCAAGCAGACTGTCCCATGTGCGGGCAGGCCAGCGCTGCGCCATCAGCAGCCAGGGCAGCACGTCGGAGCCCGCTTCATTGCTCTCGTAGTTCTGGCCGCTCGGCACCTTGGTGACGGCAGTGAAGACCTGCAGAGCCACATTACCCTCGTCGAGGCGGGGCAAATCCACATGGCCGCGCGAGGCGCGCTTCAGAGGGTCGCGGGCCCAGAGCAACGTATCGGCATGAAGATCGGCGATGACGAGGCGCTGGTGGAGGGCACGGGTTTCCTCGCTCACCTCATATGGCTCGTGCGGGGTGACGCGGTTAATCTGCCCCTCCACGACGCCCGGCAGGAAGGCGAGGGCGAGAATCACCACAAGCACGAGAAAGATGGCGAGGCCGATCAGAAAGCGTTTCATGGCGTTTTCACCCGATTATGTCGTTCATTGCCGCTCGTTCCGGCGGTTTGGCCGCAGGGAACCACAGTTTCCGCCGCCCCGGAAGCCTGTGGATAAGCCGGGGTGCGAGGTGGCGAGCGGGAGGCGCTTCGCGCTAGACTGGCTCACCCGAATCTCAGGACAGGCCCATGCAGCAATATCTCGACCTTCTGCGACTCGCGCGCGACAAGGGCGTGACCAAGACCGACCGCACAGGCACCGGCACGCGCAGCATTTTCGGCCATCAGATGCGCTTCGATCTTTCGGAAGGCTTTCCGATGGTCACGACGAAGAAGCTGCACACGAAGTCGATCATCCATGAGCTGCTGTGGTTCCTCTCGGGCGATACGAATGTCCGCTACCTGAAGGCGAATGGGGTCAGCATCTGGGACGAGTGGGCGGACGAGAATGGCGAGCTCGGGCCCGTCTACGGGCATCAGTGGCGCTCCTGGCCGACGCCCGATGGCGGCAAGATCGACCAGATCAAGAACCTGCTCGACCAGATCAAATCGAACCCGGATTCACGCCGCCTCATCGTCTCGGCGTGGAATGTCGCCGATGTCGACAAGATGGCGCTGCCGCCTTGCCACTGCCTGTTCCAGTTCTATGTCGCGGACGGCAAGCTCTCCTGCCAGCTCTATCAGCGCTCGGCCGATATCTTCCTCGGCGTGCCGTTCAACATCGCGTCCTATGCGCTCCTCACCATGATGGTGGCGCAGGTGACCGGGCTTGAGGCGGGCGAGTTCATCCATACGTTCGGCGATGCGCATCTCTATCTCAACCATCTCGAACAGGCGGACAAGCAGCTTTCACGCGACCCGAAGCCGCTGCCGCGCATGATCATCAATCCGGATGTGAAGAGCCTGTTCGATTTCACCTTCGACGATTTCAGGCTCGAAGGGTATGAAGCGCATCCGCATATCTCCGCGCCCGTCGCGGTCTGATGCGGTTTCGCCAGCGCGTGGTCGCCGGGTTTCTCATTCTTGCGGTTCTTGCGCTTGCGGCGTTTTCCATGTGGATCATTCTTCTGCGCATGCGCCCGCTCGATCCCGAAATGCTGCGCGCGCCCGGCTTCTCTCAGACTGAAGTGAACGAGCGGGTGTAATGGCATGACAATTCAAATCTCCTTCGTCGTCGCCATTGCCGAGAACGGCATTATCGGTCGCGACAACAACCTTCCCTGGAAGCTTTCCGGCGATATGGCCTTCTTCAAGCGCGTGACGATGGGAAAACCCGTCATCATGGGCCGCAAGACATGGGAGTCGCTGCCGCGAAGGCCGCTGCCGGGACGGCCCAATATCGTTGTCACGCGCGATCCGGCCTATGTGGCGGAGGGGGCGGAGGTTGCGACCAGCGCTGAAGCGGCTCTTGCGCGGGGCATTGCGCTTGCGGAAGAGGCGGGCGTCGGAGAAGTGGCGGTGATCGGTGGCGCGCAGCTCTATGCCGAGACGTTCGATCGCGCGACGCGGCTCTATATCACCGAGGTTCATGCAGCACCCGAAGGCGATGTGAGTTTCCCGGACTTCGACAGGACGCAATGGCGCGAGGTATCGCGCGAGCGGCACGAAGCGAGCGAGAAGGACAGCGCGGCCTATTCATTCGTGCTCCTGGAACGGCGCGCCTGAGAAACTGACGGCTGGTCAGAATCGCGGTAGCCCGATTGAGTTCGGGCGATGGTGCTCCCATAGTCTTCGTCCGCCCTGCAGGCGGGAAGATTTTCGGGGGACACATGAATCTCGCCGCCGCTTTTTTCCTTTCCTTCCTCATTGGCTGTGGCGCCAATGCCGCGAGAGCCTCGGAAGGCGATGCGTCCGGGGAAAGGACCGCCATGCTCGACGCGCGAATGGAAATCGCCGATCTCGTCAATAACTGGGCTTTCTTCCGCGATCAGGAGAAATGGGACGCACTTTCCGCAACCTTTCATGATGGCGGCACGATATCGCTCAGCTGGTACGCCGGCCCGCATGACGGATTCGTGGCGGCTTCGCGCCAGCTTGCGGCACGAGGCGGCGCGCTGCTCAAGCATTATATCGGTGTGCCGCGCATCCGCCTCGAAGGGAGCCGCGCGCTCAGCGAAGTCAATGTGACGATCATGGTGCGCGCGAAAACGCCGGCGGGCGAAGTCGACACCACATCCTATGCGCGCTTCATCGACCGGATCGAAAGGCGCGATGGCGCGTGGCGTATCGTGCAGCGGGTGGCGGTTTATGAGAAAGACCGCGCGGACCCGGTGGACAGGGCATCGCTGCCGGATGCGTTTTTCGAAGGGCTGGAGAAATATCCGGCGGAGTTGAAGTTTCTCGCCGCGAGCCTCGACAGGGGCGGCATTCCGCTTTCACCTTCCACCATTCTCGACAAGAGTCCGGAACTTGCCGCGCTCCTGACGGAGAACGAGGCCTGGCTCGCCGGGCAATAGGCGTATCATTTCAGCGCCACGCGATTGAGTTTCGTCTGCTGCCGCCGCACAATGCCGGAATTGGCATTTCATGCGGTAATGGAGACGGCTTATGGATGTGCGTGCGGCATTGGCCTTCGAAGCGGGCAAACCCCTCGAGATCGAAACGGTTCAGCTTGAGGGGCCGAAAGAGGGCGAGGTTCTGATCGAGATCAAGGCGACGGGCATTTGCCACACCGATGCCTTCACGCTCTCAGGCGAAGACCCGGAAGGCGCTTTCCCCGCGATCCTCGGCCATGAGGGCGCAGGCGTCGTGGTCGAGGTCGGCAAGGGTGTGAAGTCGCTCGCCGTCGGCGATCATGTGATCCCGCTCTACACACCCGAATGCCGCGAGTGCAAAAGCTGCACAAGCCACAAGACCAATCTCTGCACCTCCATTCGCGCGACGCAGGGCAAGGGCGTGATGCCGGACGGCACAAGCCGCTTCTCCTACAAGGGCAAGCCCGTGCTGCACTATATGGGCTGCTCGACCTTTGCGAATTACACCGTGCTGCCGGAGATCGCGCTTGCGAAGGTTCGCAAGGACGCGCCCTTCGATAAGATCTGCTACATCGGCTGCGGCGTGACGACGGGCATTGGCGCCGTCATCTTCACGGCAGGCGTGGAAGCGGGCGCCAACGTCGTGGTCTTCGGCCTTGGCGGCATCGGCCTCAATGTCATTCAGGGCGCGCGCATGGTGGGTGCCAACATGATCGTCGGCGTCGACATCAACCCGTCGCGCGAGAGCCTTGCCCGCGAATTCGGCATGACGCATTTCGTGAACCCGAAGGAGATCAAGGGCGACGTGGTCGGCCATATCGTGGAACTCACGGGCGGCGGCGCGGATTACAGCTTCGAATGCATCGGCAATGTGAACACGATGCGGCAGGCGCTCGAATGCTGCCATCGCGGCTGGGGCGAAAGCATCATCATCGGCGTGGCCGGTGCGGGACAGGAGATTTCAACGCGCCCCTTCCAGCTCGTTACCGGCCGCGTCTGGAAGGGCACGGCGTTCGGCGGCGCGCGCGGCCGCACCGATGTGCCGCGCATCGTCGACTGGTACATGGACGGGAAGATCAATATCGACGATCTCATCACCCACACCATGCCGCTTGAAGATATCAACAAGGGCTTCGACCTCATGCATGAGGGCAAGTCGATCCGCTCCGTGGTCGTTTACTGATGACGCCTGAAATAATTTCGTCGCATCGCTGCTTCGGCGGCACGCTCAATGTCTGCCGGCATTCCTCGGCAGCGACGGGCACGCCGATGCGCTTCACATTGTTTCTGCCCCCGGGCAAGGGGCCTTTTCCCGCGCTGACCTTTCTGGCGGGGCTCACCTGCACGGAAGATAACTTTACGGTGAAGGCGGGCGCCTATCGCGCGGCGAGCGAGCTTGGCCTTGCAATCGTCGCACCCGATACGAGTCCGCGTGGGCCGGACGTCGCGGATGACGAGGCATATGATCTCGGGCAGGGCGCCGGCTTTTATATCGATGCGACGGAAGAGCCCTGGGCACCGCATTTCAGCATGGAGACCTATGTCGTCCGCGATCTTGCGGCTGTCGTGCGCGACAATTTTCCAGTCGACGGGCGGCGGCAGTCGATCAGCGGTCATTCGATGGGCGGGCACGGGGCGCTGACGCTGGCTCTCAAATATCCCGAACATTTCCGTTCCGTCTCGGCCTTCGCGCCCATCGTTTCGCCGACGCGCTGCCCCTGGGGCGAAAAGGCGTTCACCGCCTATCTCGGGCCCGACCGTTCATCATGGGCGGCGCATGATGCGACCGCCCTGATGACGAGCGGCAATGCTGTCGGTCATTTCGATGACATTTTGATCGACCAGGGACTTGCCGACAATTTCCTCGAGAACCAGTTGATGCCGGAACTCTTTGAGGAAGCCTGTGCGATTCATCGCCAGAAGCTGACGCTCAGGCGGCAGGAAGGTTACGACCACTCCTATTATTTCATCCAGAGCTTCATCGAGGATCATCTGCGCTTTCATGCAGAGCGGCTCAAATGACAGTCGTCGATGTGGCGGTGGTGGGCGCAGGTGCCGCCGGGCTCGCCGCTGCATATCGGGCTTATGAGCTTGGCCTTTCCTGCTATCTCCTCGAAGCGAAGCCGCGCATCGGCGGACGGGTGCATACGGATACGGAGACCTTCGGTGTCGCCTGGGATCGCGGCGCGCATTGGCTTCATTCGGCGGACATAAATCCGCTCACGCGCATTGCTGAAGAGCTTGGCCATCCCTATCTCGCGCGGCCGCGGCCCTTCGACGGCAATTTCCATCTTGGGCGCCGCTGGGGCACGGGCGCCGAATGGCGCGCCTATCGCGACGAGTTCGAGGCGGCCTATGAGCGCGCGCATGAAGCGGGAGACGAGGGCCGCGACATTTCCGTTGCTGATGTGATGGACAACGGCTCGCGCTGGGCGCGCATGGTGCATCACATCTTCACCGCGATTTCCGGCATGCCGCCTTCCGAGATTTCGACGGGCGATCTCGCCGCCTATCGCGACAGCGGGGCGAACTGGCCGCTCACGCGCGGCTATGGTGCGCTCCTCGAAGCGCGCTATGCAGGGCTCCCGGTCGAGCTTTCGACGCCCGTGAGCGTCATAGACACGCGCGGCGCGCATATTCTCATCGAAACACCGCGTGGCACGGTGCGGGCGCGGAGCCTCATCGTCACCGTCTCGACCAATGTGCTCGCCTCGGGCGCGATCCGCTTTACGCCGGAGTTGCCGCCGCGGTTGCAATCCGCGCTCGCGCACGTGCCGACGGGGCATGCAAACAAGGTCGCGTTTCACTTCCGCCGCGACCTCTTCGGCCTGCCGGAAACGAGCTACGTGAATTTCATGGATGAGCGCGATCCGGTGCGGCCCGCCTGTTCCTTCCAGATCAATCCTTTCGGCAGCAACCTCGCCATCGCCTATCTCGGCGGCGACCTTGCGGCAGGTCTCGACAGGGCAGGCGAGGCGGAGATGATTTCTTTCGCTCGGGCCGCCCTTTCCGACATGTTCGGCGCGGATATCTTCAATGAGTTATCCGGTGTCGCCGCGACGCGGTGGACCAGCGATCCGCATACGCTCGGCGCCTATTCCTGTGCGCGGCCGGGCCATGCGCATGAACGCGCGGTACTGGCCGAACCGGTCAGCGAGCGCTTCTTCCTTGCGGGCGAGGCGGTGTCGGCCGACTGGTATTCGACGGTGCAGGGCGCACATGTGAGCGGCACCGAGGCGGCGGAGAAGGCAGCAGCCTTTCTCCAGCGCGCCATTGCGGCGGCGCGGCAGCGTTGACAGAATAAGACCAACAAGAACACCGCATATAAACAGGGAGGAAGAAATGGCGGACATGAAACTCATTGCCGACGGGCTGAAGTTTCCCGAAGGGCCGATTGCGATGCCGGACGGGAGCATTCTGCTCGTCGAGATTGCGCGCGGCACGCTGACGCGCATCACGCCGGACGGAAAGAAAGAGATCGTGGCGGAGCCGGGGGGCGGGCCGAACGGCGCAGCGATCGGCCCCGATGGCGCCTGCTACATTTGCAACAATGGCGGCTTCGAGTGGCATGATCGCGGCGGGCTCCTCTTCCCCGGCGACATGGCGAAGGATTACTCGGGCGGTCGCATCGAGCGCATCGATCTGAAGACCGGCAAGGTCGAGACGCTCTACAAGGAATGCAACGGTATTTCGCTTAACGGTCCGAACGACATCGTATTCGACAAGTCCGGCGGCTTCTGGTTCACCGATCTCGGCAAGGGGCGCGGGCGGATGCAGGATCGCGGCGGTCTCTATTATGCGAAGGCCGACGGCTCCTTCATCAAGGAAGTCGTGTTCCCGATCACCTCGCCCAATGGCGTCGGTCTTTCACCGGATGAAAAGACGGTCTATGTCGCCGATACGATCCCTGGCCGTCTCTGGGCCTTCGACATTACGGGGCCGGGCGAAGTCGCGCCGCCCGAGGGGCCGCTGCCCGGCCGCTTCGTCGGATCGCCGGCTGGCCTCAACTTCTTCGACTCGCTTGCCGTCGATTCGGCAGGCAATGTCTGCGTTGCGACCATCTTCAATGCGGGCATCACGATCTTCTCGCCCGATGGCGGCAAGATCACCCATGTGCCGACGGACGACGTCATCACCACCAATATCTGCTTCGGCGGCAAGGACCTGAAAACGGCCTACATCACGCTGTCCACGACGGGCCGTCTCGTCGCGACAGAATGGGAGAGGCCAGGTCTCGCGCTCAACTTCCTGAACAAGTAAGTCCCGGCAGGACTGGCTTGCAGAGGCACGTTCCGGAGGCGGAACGTGCCTTTTTCTGTGTGTGCCATTGTGCAACGATGCGCGGCCATTGGGGTACGCGGCGTCTGAATTATCAGGGAGGATAGAAGATGCGCCTTTTTGTCAGTGTACTCGTTGCGTTGGTTGCGTTCACCGGAGCGGCTCTCGCCGATCCTTTTGCGAATTTCTACGGCAATACGGTCAAGGTCGTCGGCGCTGCCGGCGAACGGCAGGTCTATATCGATGCGGGCGGTGCCTATTCGCAGAAACTGCCGGACGGCAGCACGGCGGAAGGCAAGTATGAGGTCGATGGCGACACGGCCTGCTTCCTGGGCGGCGCCGAGCCTTATTGCGTGCCGGCCCAGTCGCGCAATGTCGGTGAGACCTGGGAACTGACGGCGCCGGACGGCTCGAAGGAAACGGCGACGCTTGTAGCCGGCCGCTGATACCGTTCATCGCGAAACGAATTCGGCCGGTCCTTGGGGACCGGCCGTTTCCATTTCAAGGGCACCAGGTTTCAGGCAATCTTGCGCTGCGCGCCCTTCGCGGTTTCATCGACGATGGGCGAGAATGTGCCGTAGATCATTCGCTGGCCGTCGAAAGGCATGGTGGCCGGATCGTATTTCATGCGCTCGTCTTCCATGAGCTTCGGCCAGCCCGCTTCGCGCGCTTCCTTCGAGGGCCATTCGACCCAGGAGAATACGATGGCTTCATCGTTCGTGGCTTTCACGGCGCGGCGGAAGTCCGTCACCTTGCCGTCTTTCACGTCGTCTTCCCAGGTTTCGACCACGCGCGTCGCGCCGTGATCGAGGAAGACGGCAGCGGCCTTCATTGCCATGTCCCGATAGGCCTCCTTGTTGGCTTTCGGCACGGCGAGAACATAGCCATCGACATGACCCATCTTTCCGCCTGAACCTTCATCCAGCATGACCGAGAAGCCGCCATAGACCATGCGCATGCCGTCGAAAGGCATCTGCCCCATCTGCTCCATGCGGGGATCGGCTATCATCTTCTCGTTGGCGGCGTCGCGCGCTTCCTTCGAGGAATGTTCGAACCAGGAAAAAAGCGCCACTTCATCGGGCCTCAGATCCACGGCGCGCTTGAAATCGGTCACCTTGCCATCCGGCACATCATCGCCCCAGCCTTCGACGAGGCGGCTGACGCCAAACTCGGCAAACATCGGCCAAGCGTCCTGCGCATGCTTGCGATAGAGTTCCTTGTTGGCGGCGGGCACCGCCACCAGAAATCCGTCTACATATGACATTGAGGCTCTCCTTCGGTTTGCATATCTGTTGATATCAAACCAAATGGCGCGAGTCAAAGAAATGACCGCCTGGGCGGACGAAATTCCATAACCGGATCGTGTCAGTCTTCGATGGAAATGGCCGGCGCCTTGCGCGCGCCGCCGCCTGTCGCGCGAGCGAGATGTTCTCCAACGCGCCGCGCGATTTCGATGAAGGGGCGTGCTTCTTCGCTCTCGGGCGCCGTCGCGACGACGGGTTCGCCAGTGTCCGATTTCTCACGGATCGACATGTGGAGCGGTATCTCGCCGAGAAAGTCGCAGCCGAGTTTCGCCGCCATGCGTCGCGCGCCGCCCTCACCGAAAATATAGGAGCGCTCGCCCGTGCCGGGGACCGCGAACCAGGCCATGTTCTCGACGATGCCGAAGACGGGCACATGCGTTTTCTCGAACATGGCGAAGCCCTTGCGTGCGTCGATCAGCGCGATTTCCTGCGGCGTCGAAACGACGATTGCGCCGGCAAGCGGCACGCGCTGCGCCATGGTGAGCTGCGCATCCCCGGTGCCGGGCGGCATGTCGACGATAAGCACATCGAGCTCGCCCCATTCGACATCGCTCATCATCTGGGTGAGGGCGGACTGAACCATAGGCCCGCGCCAGATCATCGGCGTGTCCTCATTGACGAGATAGCCGATGGACATGGTCTTGATGCCGTATTTCTCCTTCGGCAGCAGCTTCTTGCCGTCCTTGCTTTCGGGCTTGCCGGTCAGCCCCATCATGCGCGGAACGGAGGGGCCGTAAATATCCGCATCGAGAAGGCCGACGCGGCGGCCCAGCTTCGCGAGCGCCAAAGCGAGATTGACGGCGACGGTAGATTTTCCCACGCCGCCCTTGCCGCTCGCGACGGCGAGAATGGCTTTCACACCGGGAATGGCGATGGTGCCCTGCGGCGGGCGCGGCGCTTCCTGCGCATGAGTGTGGGCGCCGGGTCTCGCGGGCGCCTGCGCGGCGCCGCGATGCGCGGTCAGCACGGCGGTGACGCTCAGCACGCCCGGCACCTTCTTCGCCGCCGCTTCGCAGGCCGCCCGAAGGGGCTCCTTCGCGGCGCCTTTAGCGGGATCGACTTCGAGGGAGAATCCGACATGGCCTTCGCGCACCACGAGACCCTGCACAATGCCGGCGCTCACGACATCTTTCCCGCTTTCCTCATCGATCACTTTTGCGAGAGCGGCTTCAATGTCGTCCCTGTTCACGCGCGTCATATTCGTACTTCCGGTTTTACTCGGGCGAGCGGGATATCCGTTTTGCCGGGGACTGTCCGGTTCGCGTTGCGCCTGCCGGGTCTCTGTCATATAAACCCGGGTGCAATCGTTTCAACAGTCCCATCTCTTCGAAATCAAAGGATTTTTGATGCCCTGGAGCAATAATAACGGCGGCGGCGGCTGGCAGGGCGGCGGAGGTGGCGACAGAGGCCCATGGGGCCAGGGCCCGCGCGGCGGCGGTGGCGGTGGAAACCAGCCGCCGGATCTCGACGAGTTGTTGCGGCGCGCGCAGGAAAAGCTGCGTCAGGTTTTCGGCGGCGCAGGCGGACCGGGCGGTGGCGGCGTCGGCACGGGCACGGGCGGCGGCTCCGGGCCGTTCTTCCTTTTCGGCCTCGTGGTGCTGGGCCTGATCGCCTATTCGTCCTTCTTCCGCGTCAACACCGACCAGCAGGGTATAGTGCTGCGCTTCGGCTCCGTCGTCCGCACGGTCGAGCCCGGTCTTCACCTGAAATTCCCTTATCCCGTCGAGACGGTCTACACGCCGGCGGTCACGCGCATCGAACCGATCAATATCGGCCGTGTGCCGCATGAAAGCCTGATGCTGACGGGCGACGAGAATATCGTCGATATCGCCTTCACCGTGCAGTGGAAGATCAAGCATGGCGAAGCTTCGAACTTCCTCTTCAATGTGGAGAGCCCGGAGCTTGCCGTGAAGGCTGTCGCCGAAAGCGTGATGCGCGAAGTGGTGGGCCAGTCGAATATCGACGTGCTGCAGACCACAGGGCGATCGAACGCGCAGGCGCAGGTACTCCGCAAGGTGCAGGAAACGCTCGACAGCTATCGGGCCGGTGTCGAAATCACGGAAGTCACGATGGAAGAGGTCGATCCGCCGGCGCAGGTGATCGACGCCTATCGCGACGTTCAGGCCGCGCGGACCGACCAGGCGCGTCTCGTCAATCAGGCGCAGACCTATGCGAACACGGTCATCCCGCGCGCTCGAGGCGACGCCGCGAAGATCACGCAGGCGGCGGAAGCCTATCGTGAGCAGATCGTGGCTGCTGCCGAAGGTGACGCCAATCGTTTCCTTGCGATCTACAATGAGTATCGCAAGGCGCAGGCCGTCACCCGCAAGCGTATCTATATCGAGACGATGGAGCATGTGCTCAGCGACACCAACAAGCTGTTCCTGAGCGATGCGGAAGGCGGGCGGGGCATTCTTCCCTATCTCCCCCTCAATGAACTCAAGCCGCGCAGCGGCGCCACATCTGCTCCGGCGCCTTCGACGAACGGCAACCAGACGACGGCAGGAGAGCGCTGATGAACAGGTCAATCGCAATCGGCGTCGGTGTTGTCGCGATCTTCGCTGCCATCGTCATCTATCTCTCGGCGTTCACGGTCAGCATGACGCAGCAGGCGATCGTGCTACAGTTCGGCGATCCGCGCGCCGTCATCACGCAACCCGGACTGCACTGGAAGCTGCCGGTCGTCCAGAACGTCGTCTATATCGACAAGCGCATTCTCAACCTTATTCATGGGGTCGAGCCGGAAGAAATCATCGCGAAGGACCGGAAGCGTCTCGTTGTCGATGCCTTCGCGCGTTACCGCATCGTCGACTCGCTCCGCTTCTATCAGTCGGTCGGCGATCCGCGGAACGTCGATGCCCGCCTTCGTCCGATCTTCGTCTCCTCGCTGCGTAACGTGCTCGGCGATCACACGCTGGAAGAACTGGTGCGCGACAATCGCGAAGGTTTGATGGAGCATATCCAGGTTGCCTTCAGCAATGCCGCGCAACAGTTCGGTATCGAAGTCATCGATGTGCGCATCCGCCGTGCCGACCTGCCGGTGCAGAACAGCCAGGCGATCTATCAGCGGATGCAGACCGAGCGTGAACGCGAGGCCGCGGAGATCCGTGCGCAGGGTAACGAAGAAGCGCAGCGCATTCGCAGTCGCGCCGATCGCGAGGTAACGGTCATTCTCGCCGGAGCCGAGCGCGATGCTCAGATCATGCGCGGTGAGGGCGATGCGCGCCGAAACGAAATCTTTGCGGAGGCCTATTCGCAGGATCCGGAATTCTTCGCCTTCTATCGTTCGATGGACGCCTACCGGCAGAGCCTGAAGGGCGAGAACACAACGATGATCGTGACGCCGGATAGCGAATTCTTCCGTTATTTCGGCGCCGACGCGGCCAGGCGCTGAGGCGCCCCAAGGAGTGATCGAACTCCTTTCCGCTCTGGGTCTCGCCATCGCCCTGGAAGGTGTGCTCTATGCCGCCTTTCCGGGGCCGATGCGCCGGGCGTTGCTCTCGCTTGCCACCGTCTCCGACCAGATGCTCCGCACGGGCGGGGTTGCGGCCCTCGCGCTCGGCGTGTTCATCGTCTGGCTCGTTCGGGGATGACCCCGCCCCGCGCCTCATTTCGTCCATAATCGGAACGAAAATGGAGAACCTGTCATTTGCGGCAGGAATGTCTCGAGCGGAGCGACTTGATGAATCTGGCGAATGGCGGCAAACGCGGCCTTTTGGGGCTCTGTTTTGCTGCCCTTATTTTCCTTGGCGCGGCTGAGGCTGATGCGCGGCCCGCGCCTACAAGTTTCGCCGAGCTTGCCGAGCGCCTGTCCCCTGCGGTCGTGAACATTTCCACGTCGCATGTCGTCGATCCGGGCGAGATGGAGCTTCGCGGCATCCCGGAGGATTCGCCGCTACATGAATTCTTCGAGGAATTCCTGGAGCAGCAGCGCAAGAGCGGGCCGCAGCGCATGCAGTCGCTCGGTTCCGGTTTCCTGATCGATCCGGACGGCATCGTCGTCACCAACAATCATGTGATCGATGGCGCGGACCGTATCGAAGTGATCATGACCGACGGCACCACGCTGCCTGCGACGGTTGCGGGCACCGATCCGAAAACCGACCTCGCGGTGTTGCGCGTGGAGAGCGACAAGCCGCTGCCCTATGTGGAAATTGGCGACAGCAGCGGATTGCGCGTCGGCGACTGGGTGCTTGCGATCGGGAATCCCTTCGGTCTCGGCGGCACGGTAACGGCAGGCATCGTCTCCGCGCTCAACCGCGACATTCATGCGGGCAATTACGACGACTTCATCCAGACCGACGCCGCGATCAATCGCGGCAATTCCGGCGGGCCGCTGTTCAACCTCGACGGTGAGGTCGTAGGCGTGAACTCCGCCATCATCTCGCCTTCCGGGGCATCGGTTGGCATCGGCTTTGCCGTTCCGGCCAGCACGGTGAAGCCGATCGTTGCGCAGATTCTCGAATATGGGGAAACGCGGCGCGGCTGGATCGGCGTCCGCATCCAGACCGTGACGCCCGATCTCGCCGACAGTCTCGGCCTGGGCGCGGCGCGAGGCGCGCTCGTTGCGGGCGTCACATCTGAAGGGCCCGCCGCCGAGGCAGGGCTTGAGCCCGGCGACGTGGTGCTCGCCTTTGACGGACGCAACATCGCAACCATGCGGGACCTGCCGCGCGTTGTCGCGGAAGCGAGGATCGGCTCTACCGTCGACATGCAGATTTTCCGCGACGGCGAGACGCTGACGCGGCGCATCGCGGTGGCGCAGCTTGCCGACGAACCGGAGGAAGAACCGGCAGCGCCGGCCGTGGCGGAACCGGAGAACAAGGGGCCTGTGGTTCTCGGCCTTGGCCTTTCCGCGCTCAATGACGATCTGCGCCGCCGCTTCAATGTCGGAGAGAATCTTTCGGGCGTGGTGGTCGTCGAAGTCGATCCGCTGAGCGCTGCCGCTGAAAAGGGCGTTCGCGAGGGCGATGTGATTGTTCAGGTGGCGCAGCGCGCGGTGTCCTCGCCGGAGGATGTTTTGCGGATCGTCACATCGGAACAGAAGGCCGGGCGCAACTCCGTTCTTCTGCGGCTTGTCGCGGAAGGCGAGACGCGCTTCGTTGCGATCCGGCTCGGCGGCAGCTGACTTCAGCCCCTGATCTCGTCCTGCCTGTATCCTTGCAGATAGAGCAGGGCCGTCAGATCGCCATGATCGATGCGGGCGGCTGCGGCTTCCGCCACCACGGGCTTTGCGTGGTAGGCAACGCCGAGGCCGGCTTCGCCGATCATCGCGAGATCGTTCGCACCATCGCCGACGGCGAGCGTTTCATGCGGCTTCAAGCCGAGTTCCTCGCGCAGATGGATCAGTGCGTCGAGTTTTGCCTGCCGTCCGAGGATCGGTTCGGCGACGCCGCCGGTGAGCTTCCCATCGGCGAAGACGAGGCGGTTTGCCTGATTGGTGTTGAAGCCGACCGCATGGGCGACGCGCTCGGTGAAGAAGGTGAAGCCGCCCGAGACAAGCGCGCAGGCATGGCCATCGGCGCGCATCGTGGCGGTGAGCGCCTTCGCGCCGGGCATCACGGTGATGCGTTCGCGGTAAACCTTTTCAAGCGCCTCAAGCGGCAGGCCTTTCAACAGTCCCACGCGTTCGCGGAGCGCCGGCTCGAACTCGATTTCGCCGCGCATCGCACGCTCGGTGATTTCGGCGATCTGCGGCCCGATGCCGAATTCGGCGGCGAGCTCGTCGATGCATTCCTGCTCGATGATCGTCGAATCCATATCCGCGACGAGAAGCTTCTTGCGGCGCCCTTCGGCGGGCTGCACGGCGAGGTCGATCTTTGCGTCCTTGAGCGCCGCACGGGCGGCAGTTTCCGCCGCTTTCGCATTGCCCTCGAAAGGAATGTCGCAGGCCACGGCCTCGGCAAGCCAGTCTGGCGCGCCGGAGCCACGCAGGGCGGCGCGGGCCGCCTCCACATGCGCACTTGCCAGCGGCGTTGCTTTGTTGCCTATCAGGGTCAGGACATGTGTCATTGCGAGTGCCTTGAGAGCGAATGAGACCCAGTTGACCGATCCCATCCATATCGAACGTGCCGTCCTTATTACAGGGCCTACAGCAAGCGGCAAGTCGGCGCTGGCACTTACGCTCGCCGAGCAGCTTGGCGGCGAGGTGGTCAATGCGGATTCGATGCAGGTCTACCGTGAGATGCGGATCATCACCGCGCGGCCCTCGCGGGAGGAGGCGCTGGTTCCGCATCATCTCTATGGCGTAACGAGCGCGGCGGAGCCGCTCTCCGCCGGGCGCTGGGCGGCGCTTGCCGCGCGCGTCATGGGCGAGATCGCGGGGCGTGGCGCTGTGCCCATCGTCGTAGGCGGTACCGGGCTTTATTTCCGGGCGTTGACCGAAGGGCTCGCGCCGGTTCCGCAGATACCGGCGGATATCCGCGAGTCGGTGCGCGCTGAGGTGGCGGAGGCGGGACCTCATGCCCATGCCCTGCTGGCAGAGGCCGATCCTGTTCTCGCCGCCGCCATTCGTCCTTCCGACCGGCAGCGGATTGCGCGGGGGATCGAGGTTTTCCGGGCCACCGGGCGGCCGCTTTCCGCCTGGCAGCAGGAGCCGCTGGCGCCGCTCGTGACCGGCCGTTTTGCGAAGATCGTCCTCACGCCGGAGCGGGACTGGCTGCGCGAGAGGATCGGCAGGCGCTTCGAGCTGATGATGGAGGAGGGGGCGCTTGAGGAAGCGCAGGTGATGGCCGGCTTCGGGCTTGCACCTTCGCTCCCTGCCATGAAGGCGCTGGGGCTCCGCCCGCTCATCCGGCATCTCGAGGGGGAGATTTCCCGCGAGGAGGCCGTCGAGGCCGGGAAAGGCGAGAGCCGGGCCTATGCGAAACGGCAGGAAACCTGGTTCAGGACGCAGATGATTGCGTGGAAGGGCTTTTCCACGCAAGATTCGGAAAGTCTTAACGGGGAAATCTTTTCGTTTATTGACGATTTGGGGTTGACCCGGTCCTGAGGCGCGGCTAGGTTGCGCGCGCTTTAAGACCGCTTCCAGACCGTCATGGCCCGGCTTGTCCGGGCCATCCACGTCTTTAGCGGCAAGGAAGAAAGACGTGGATGGCCCGCATAAAGCGGGCCATGACGTTTATTCGATTGGAAGGAATGCGGGTC
>JAHBYL010000004.1 GCA_019635955.1 Parvibaculum sp. | reverse complement strand
TCGATCGTCTCTTCCCACTTCATCTTGCCGCCCGCGATCAGCGGACCCATCTCGGCATAGAACTCGCCGATATGCTGGAAATAGTTGGAGACGATGAAGCCCTTGAGCATCAGGCTCTTGCCGACGATCTGGATGAGGTTCGTCGGGCCGGGGCGGGGCGTCGTATCGTTGTATTGCTCGATCATTCCGCAAAGCGCCGCGCGCCCGTTCGGACGCATGGCGTTGATCGCTGCTTCGAGATGCGCGCCGCCGACATTCTCGAAATAGACGTCTATTCCCTTCGGGAAGGCATCAGCCACCGCCTTGGTAAGATCGCCGCAGGTCTTGTAGTTGATGGCCTTGTCGATACCGGCAACGTCGGTAAGCCATTTGCACTTTTCGTCGGAGCCGGCGGAACCAACCACATAGCAGCCATGTGCCTTGGCGAGCTGGCAGACAACGGCGCCGACAGCGCCCGAAGCGGCGGAGACGAACACGGTGTCGCCATCCTTGAGGCCCGCCACCTTGAAGAGACCGGCCCAGGCCGTCATGCCGGGCATGCCGAGCACGCCGAGAAACGCCTCCACGGGACCGAGCGCCGGATCGACCGGCGTGAAGCCTTCGACGGGGCCCGTCGCGTACTCGCGCCAGCCCCACATGTGGTTCACATAGGTGCCGACCTTCAGCTTGTCGCTTTTCGATTCCACCACCTGGCCGATCGCGCCGCCTT
This sequence comes from Parvibaculum sp., assembly GCA_019635955.1. Taxonomy (GTDB): domain Bacteria; phylum Pseudomonadota; class Alphaproteobacteria; order Parvibaculales; family Parvibaculaceae; genus Parvibaculum. Next base: position 101,708 of record JAHBYL010000004.1, on the reverse strand, counting down.
CAAGCGGCTTGCCGATCTGGAATGGCGGCACGTAGCTTTCGCGGTCCATCATGCGCCCGCGCATATAGGGGTCGACCGACATCCAGATATTGCGCACGAGCACTTCGCCATTGCCGGGCTGGCGCACTTCGGCCGTTGCGAGTTCGAAGTCGCTGTCCTTCGGCATGCCTACGGGCCGCGCCTTCAACCTGATTTCCTTAGAGGTGAGATTGCTCATTGGGGGTCCTCCACCGTTTCGAGATTTTCGTTGGGGAGGAGCCTAGCGGCCTTTGACCTGCGGTGGAAGCGAACCGGCCTCCGCCGGTGAACAACAGGTTGTGAAGGGATGAACGGTCAGCTCCGCCAGCCGCCGCCCAGCGCCACGAAAAGGTCCACCGCCGTCGTATAGCGGGCGAGCTTCGCATCCGCCGCACTGTTCCGCGCGGAAAGCCAGGTGCGCTGCGCATCGAGCACCGAGATGAGATCGCTCGCGCCCGCGCGGTAGCGCGCTTCCGCCAGCTCATAGGCTCTGGCCGCTTCCTCCGCCGCGACGTTCAGGAGACGCTCCCGCTCCGCCGTTGCCTCGACATTGACGAGCGCATTCTCGACCTCGCCGAAGGAATTGAGAACGGTAAGTTGATAGCTTGCCGCAAGCTCCCGCTGCCGTGCATTGGCCGATTGCAGGTTTCCCTCGAGCGAGCCGCCCGAAAAAATCGGCGCAAGGAGGGAGGCCCCGGCCGAAGTCAGCGTTTCGGCAGGAGAGGCGGTGGCGAAGCTCCGCGAAAGCGAGGCCGAGAGATCGAGGCTCGGGAAGAAAGCTGCCCGCGCCGCACCGATATCGGCATTCGCCGCCATGAGGCGCGCCTCCGAACTTTTGATGTCGGGCCGCCGTTCCAGCAGGTCGGAGGGCTGCCCAGCCGCGATGGCGGGCAGCGTTACGCGCGCCAGTGTTTCGCCCTCGACGCCGAAGTTGCCGGGCACGCGGCCGATGAGAATGGCGAGGGCATTCTGCTGCGCGGCGAGGCTCGCGCGCAGCGAGGGCAGACCAGCCTCGATGCTGGCAACGGTGTTGCGTTGCTGCGCAAGGTCGAGGCCGGAAATGCTGCCTGCATTGTAGCGTGCCTCGACGATGTCGAGCGTCCCACGCGCCGCTGCAAGCGACTCTTCGGCGATTGCGACCTGATCCTTGAGCGTCAGAATGTTGAAATAGGCTGCCGCGACCTGCGCCTGCACGAGCAGCGCCGTTGTCTCCTTGTCGTAGGCGGTCGCATCGCGCGAGAAGCGGGCTGCATCCGCCTGATTGCGATAGCGGCCCCAGATGTCGAGCGCATAGCCCGCCGAAAGTCCGATATCGGCGCTCTCGCGGGAGGAGCCGCCATCCGTCGCCCGCGTCGAGGCGCCGCCGCTGCCGGAGACTTGCGGCAGCAGGGAAGAGCCCGCCGCGCGCGCCGCGCCTTGCGCCTGATCGATCCGCGCAAGGGCCTGCGCGATGTCGAGATTCTGCGCCAGCGCCATCTGCATCAGAAGCGTGAGTTCCGGATCGCCGAAAGAGGTCCACCATTCGGCGCTGACCGGCACGCCGGCAGATTGCGGGCCGCTCCAGCCTTGCGCTGCGCCCGTCTGGGGACGCTCATAGTCCGGCGCCATGGAGCAGGCGGCAAGGGCGAGCGCGGTAACAAGAGGGAGGGCGTGGCGGAGGTATGTCTTCATTGCTCTACTCCGATGCGAGCGCGACCACGGGGTCGAGCCGCGCCGCCTTGCGCGCCGGCAGATAGCCGAATACGAGCCCCGTCAGCACCGCGCAGCTGAAAGCGAGAATCGAGGGCATGGGATTTATCGCGATATTGAGCCCCACGCCCGACAGCAGCTGTGCGACAGAGAGTCCGAGCAGAAGGCCGATCAGCCCGCCCACGCCGCACACAACCAAGGCCTCCGTGTTGAACTGCACGAGAATGTTGTTCATGCGCGCGCCGGTTGCCATGCGTATGCCGATTTCCCGCGTCCGCTCCGTCACGCTTACCAGCATGATGTTCATCACGCCGATGCCGCCGACGAGAAGAGAGATCGCCGCGACCGAGCCGAGCAGGATCGTCATCGTGTTCGACATGCTCTCGAGGGTCTCGAGCATTGAGGCGGTATTGCGGATCTGGAAGTCTTCCGTCCGGTGCCGTGCGAGGAGAAGCGCGTGAATTGCTTCTTCCGTCTCGGTCACACGGTTTGAATCCGCGACCTTCACGGTGATGGAATTCGCATACTGCCGCCCGAAGAGCCGCATGAAGCCGGTCGTGAGCGGAACGAAGGCGACATCGTCCTGATCGCGGCCGAACGCGGCGGCGCCCTTGGGCTCCATCACGCCAGCCACTTCGAAGGGGATATTGCCCACCAGAACATACTGGCCGACCGCCTCTTCTCCGTTCGGAAAGAGCGCATTGACGACCGTCTGGCCGAGCACGATCACCGGCGCATAGCCGTTGAGATCGGTTTCGGTGAAGAAGCCGCCACGTCCGGTATTCCAGTCCCGCACGAGGGTCATTTCCGGCCATGTGCCTTCGATCTGCGTGCGATAGTCGACATTGCCGAAGCGGAGCGTACTCGAAGTACTGCGCTCGGCCACAACGGCAACCACATTGTCGATCTCCCGGATGGCGTCGGCGTCTGCCGTGGTCAGCGTCGCGATGTCGCCGCTTGAGCGGATGCCCGGCGCGCCGGGCCGAACGACCAGAAGATTGGTGCCCATGCTCTGCATGGACGAGACGATGTTTTCCTTGCTGCCATCGCCGATGGCGAGCATCACCACCACCGCTGCGACACCGATCACCACACCGAGCAAGGTGAGCGCCGTGCGGAAAATGTTAGCGCGGAGCGAGCGGAACGCCATCTTCACGGCTTCGGCGATCTCCGCCTGAATAACGAAGCCGTGCCCGGCAAGCGGTTCATCCGCGGGCGCGCTCCCCTGCATGGGTTTCGCGCCGCTGTCGGACACGATCTTGCCGTCGCTGATCTGGATGAGCCGGTCGGCATGGGCGGCGACTTCCGCGTCATGGGTGATGAGGAGGACGGTCCGCCCCTCGCCATTCAGCTCCTTCAAAACGTTCAGCACATCGGCGCCGCTCTGCGTATCGAGCGCGCCTGTCGGTTCGTCGGCCAGGATCACGTCGGCGCCGTTCATCAGCGCTCGTGCAATGGAAACGCGCTGTTGCTGACCGCCCGAAAGCTCGGTCGGCCTGTGCGCGGCGCGCTCGCCCATGCCGAGCCGGGCAAGCAGCCCCTTCGCGCGCTCGTGTCGTTCGGCGCGCGTCGTTCCCGCATAGATGGCGGGGAGCTCCACATTCTCCGATGCGGTCATGGTGGAGAGCAGATTGTAGCGCTGGAATACGAATCCGAATGTGTCGCGGCGGAGCGACGCCAGCTCGTCGCTCGTCAGCGCGGCGACATTCGTCCCCGCCACTTCGTAGCTGCCGCCACTCGGCCGGTCGAGACAGCCGAGAATATTCATCAGCGTCGATTTGCCGGAACCCGACTGCCCCATGATGGCGACGAATTCGCCGCGCCGGATCGTCAGCGACACACCGTCCAGCGCACGCACTTCCTGTCCGCCGGTGCGGTAGACCTTGGTGACGTCCCTGAGTTCGATCAGCGGCGTTCTTGCCGGAGGGCTGGGTGCATGCATGATCGTCACCTCTAGAGGAAGCCCATGCGCCGCGTGCGCCCGCCGCCCGCACCGCCTGCCGGGGCGTCGGCGGACGTGACGCCGGTCACCACAAGGTCTCCTTCCGCCACGCCGGACAGGATTTCAACATTCATGCGATTGGCGATACCGGTTTCCACCTCGCGCTCCTGGGGCCCGCGGTCGGTCATCACGCTGACATGGGATCTGCCGTCGCGCCCTTCGCTCACCGCCCCGACGGGGACGATGATCGCGTCTTCTGACCGGTTGAGAACGAAGAAGACCTGTGCGGTCATGTCCTTCATCAGCCGCCCGTCCGGATTGGCGATGTCTACAAGCACGGTGAAGAGCACCACCTCGTTGACGATCTCTGGCGTCGGCAGCACCTGCCGCACGGTCGAGTTCCAGCGCTCCTGCGGCGCGCCCAGTGTGGTGAAATAGACCGGCATGCCGGCCTTGAGCTTGCCCACATCGGCTTCCGCCACCTGCGCCTCCACCGTCATGGTCGCGAGGTCCGACACCGTCATGATGGTTGGCGCCGTCTGGTTCGCATTGAGCGTCTGGCCTCTGAGAGCCACCTGCGCCGTCACCGTACCGTCGATAGGCGAATAGATTTTCGTGAAGCCGAGATTTGTCTCGCCGCCTTCGAGCGTCGATTTCTGTTGTTCGATCTGTGCCTTCAGCGACCCGATCCGCGCGGCAATCGTCTTCACGCTTGTCTCGGTCGTGTCGAGCGCCTCGCGGCTCACGGCATCGATCTTCGCGAGGTCGAGATTGCGCGCATGCTGCCGCCGCGCGAGCACGAGCTCCGCTTCCGCGCCGGAGAGCTGCGATTCGAGATCGGAAAGCCGCGCCCGGGCCGCCGCAACTTCCGTTTCATAGACCTTGGCGTCGATCTCGGCGAGGAGGTCGCCCTGCTTCACGGCATCGCCAACTTCGACGTGAACTTCCTTGAGTTGGCCGGATACCTGCGCGCCCACATCGACATAATTCTTCGGCTGCAGCGAGCCGAGTGCCGTCACCGTCTGCTCGATCGTACCGCGCGAGGCCGTCGCGGTGCGGTAGTTGACCTCGTTGCCACTGAAAAAGAGGCTGGAAACGAGCCAATAGAGGAGGAACGCCGCGACCGCCAGAACGGTCCAGCGGGCAGGTGCAGGGAACCCGCGCCAAGCGGTCTTCGCCCGGCCGGCAATTTCCGATGCGCCGCTCCGGCGTCGTTCCTGCGTCTCGCTTTCATAGCTCATAGGTTCGCGCTCTCTCCGGTACGTCCCCGCATCTTATAACGGAACAGGGCGCCCCTTCCGTCGCTGGAAATGAAGCGCCCTGCTTGGAAATTGGCCGGAACCCGGGAAATTCAACCCGTCAGGAGACCCGCACCATCCGCTTGCCCACATTGTCGCCGGCCAGCAGCCCGACCAGCGCCTTAGGTGTGTTCTCAAGCCCTTCCATGATGTCTTCCTTTACCTTGAGCTTACCGGAGGCCACCCAACCCTGAAGTTCCGTGAGGGCCTCGTCGTGCTTGTCCTGATAGTCCATCACGATGAAGCCCTGCATGATGAGCCGCTTCACGACGATGAGGCCGGGAATGCCGCGCGGTCCATGCGTGGGCGCCGCGCCGTCATATTGCGACACCGCCCCGCAACAGGCGATGCGGCCGTTATTGTTCATGCCGAACAGCACGGCCTCCAGAATGTCACCGCCGACATTGTCGAAATAGACGTCGATGCCGTTCGGCGCCGCTTTGCGAAGCGCCTTGCCCACCGGCTCGGCCTTGTAGTCGATGGCGGCATCGAAGCCGAGTTCATCGGTGAGGAGCTTGCACTTCGATGCACCGCCAGCGATGCCGATGACTTTGCAGCCCTTGATCTTCGCGATCTGTCCGACGATCGTGCCGACGGAACCCGCCGCCGCGGATACGACCACCGTGTCGCCCGCCTTCGGCTTGCCGACTTCCAACAGCCCGAAATAGGCGGTGAGCCCGGCAATGCCATAGACGCCGAGAAGATGCGAGAGCGGTTCCATTTTCGGCAGCTTCTGAGCCGTCTTTGCGGGCACCGCGGCATAGTCCTGCCAGCCCGTATCGGCGAAGACAAGATCGCCCTTGGCAAAGCCCGGCGCCTTCGCCTCGATCACTTCCGAGACCGAGCCCCCCGCCATCACCGTCCCGGCATTCACCGCCGAGCGATAGGTCGCGCCCTGCATCCAGGCCCGGTTCGCTGCGTCGAGCGAGATGAGCTTCGTCCTGAGCAACAATTCGCCATCCTTCACCTCGGGCACGCCGCCTTCGCTCAGTTTGAAGTGGCTTTCGGCAAGTTTTCCCTGCGGTGTCTCGGTCAGCAGGATCTGGCGGTTCTGGGTCATCGGGTCCTCCTCGGAGCTTGTTTTGTCGTTGGGGCGAGCCTAACCGCCCGTGGCGCGGGGCGCATCTGCCAAAGCCGCTTCCCGCCGTTCGCGCCTGAACTATTGTGAGTGCGCCCCTCAACCGCTAAAACCGCGAGGCCGAATCCCCATATGTTTGGCGCATAACCGCCCGGAATCGCTTCGAAAATGACCGACAAGCTCCGTATTGCCCTTGCCCAGTTGAACCCCGTAGTGGGGGATATCGCTGGCAACCTGCAACTGGCCGTCGAGGCCCGCCGCGAGGCGGAGATCGCGGGCGCGGACCTCATCGTCTTTTCCGAGTTGTTCCTCACGGGCTATCCGCCGGAGGATCTGGTGCTGAAGGGCGCCTTCCAGCGCGCCGCCCGAGCCGCCGCGATCGATCTCGCGCGGCAGACGGTGGATGGCGGCCCTGGCGTGCTGATCGGCTGCCCTTGGATGGCCGATGACGGCAAGCTCTTCAATGCCGTCCTCTATCTCGACAAGGGTGAAGTGCGCGGCTACCGCGCCAAGGTCCATCTGCCGAATTATTCCGTTTTCGACGAACCGCGCGTTTTCGATGAAGGGCCCATGCCCGGTCCCTTCGATGTGCGCGGCGTGCGCATCGGTGTGCCCATCTGCGAAGACATCTGGTTCCCGGATGTGGTCGAATGCCTGGAAGAGTCGGGCGCCGAAATCCTGCTCGTGCCGAACGGCTCGCCCTACGACTTCAACAAGTTCGACGCGCGTATGCAGCTCGTGATTTCCCGCCTCAGGGAAAGCGGGCTGCCGATGGCCTATGTGAACCAGCTCGGCGGGCAGGACGAACTCGTCTTCGACGGTGCTTCCTTCGTGCTCAATGCCGATCTTTCATTGCCGCTGCAGATGCCGGCATGGGAAGAGAAGATCGCGATCACCGACTGGTCGCGCGAAGCCAAGGGCTGGGTCTGCGCGCAGGGCGACGTCGCACCTATCGAGGAAAGCGACGAGGCGCTTTATCTCGCGGTGGTGCAGGGGCTTCGCGACTATGTGAAGAAGAACCGCTTTCCAGGCGTCGTGCTCGGCCTCTCGGGCGGCATCGATAGCGCGCTCGTCGCCGCCATCGCCGTCGATGCGCTGGGTGCCGACAAGGTTCACTGCGTCATGCTGCCTTACCGCTACACCTCGTCGGAAAGCCTTGAGGATGCGGAGGCCTGCGCGAAGCTCCTCGGCACGCGCTACGACATCGTGCCGATCGAGGAGCCGGTGACGGGCTTCTCTTCGGCGCTGGAAAAACTTTTCGAGGGCACGCAGACCGACACGACGGAGGAAAATCTCCAGTCCCGCGCGCGCGGCGTCATCCTCATGGCGATTTCCAACAAGTTCGGCTCCATGCTGCTCACGACGGGCAACAAGTCCGAAGTCTCGGCGGGCTATGCCACCATCTATGGCGACATGAATGGCGGCTTCAATCCGATCAAGGATCTCTACAAGACACGCGTTTTCCGCATGTCGCGCTGGCGCAACGAGAATATGCCGAAGGGCTGCCTTGGGCCGAAGGGCAGGGTGATCCCCGAACGCATCATCACGCGCCCGCCTTCCGCCGAACTCCGCCCCGACCAGAAGGACGAGGATTCGCTGCCGCCCTACGAGGCGCTGGACGATATTCTCCACTGCCTCGTGGAAGAGGAAATGTCGGTGCGCGAGATCGTCGAGCGTGGTCATGAACGCGATCTCGTGAAGCGCGTCGAACATCTCCTCTACATCTCGGAATACAAGCGCCGCCAGTCGGCGCCGGGGGTGAAGGTCACCGCCCGCAATTTCGGCCGCGACCGCCGTTACCCGATCGTGAACGGTTTCCGGGATCAGGACCTGTGAGCGGCAAGCCCGTCACCGTCCGCTTCGCGCCGTCGCCCACCGGCGAACTCCATGTCGGCAACGCACGCGCGGCGCTGCTGAACTTCCTCTTCGCCCGGAAGAATGCCGGCAAGTTCATGCTGCGCATGGACGATACGGATGACGAGCGCTCGACTGCCGAATATGCGGCGGGCATCGAAGCCGATCTCGCATGGCTCGGACTCCGGCAAGATATTTTCGCCCGCCAGTCGGAACGGCTCGCGGCCTATGAAGCCGCCGCCGAAAAGCTGAAACAGGCAGGCCGTCTCTATCCGGCTTATGAAAGCGCCGCGGAGCTCGACCGCCGACGCAAGCGCCAGCTCGCCCGCGGCCTGCCGCCGGTCTATGACCGTGCTGCGCTGAAGCTCACGGCGGAGGAGCGCGCGGCGCTCGAAGCCGAGGGCCGCCGCCCGCATTGGCGCTTCAGGCTCGACCACGAGCACACCGGCTTCAACGATCTCATTCAGGGGCCGGTGGAAATCGACGGCGCGTCGCTGTCGGACCCGGTGCTGATCCGCGAGGATGGCCGCTTCCTCTACACGCTGCCGAGCATCGTGGACGACATCGATTTCGCGATAACCCACGTCATTCGCGGCGCCGACCACATCACCAATACAGGTGTGCAGATCCAGATCATCCGCGCGCTCGGCGCCGCGCCGCCGCGCTTTGCGCATTACTCGCTGCTCAACGGGCCGGACGGCAAGCCGCTCTCGAAGCGGAACGATGCCGCGCGCTATTCGCTTCGCGCGCTTCGCGAGGCGGGGTTCGAGCCCATGGCGCTCAATTCGCTGCTCGCCCGGCTCGGCACGTCCGATGCCGTCGAAGCCTCGCTCTCGCTCGACGAGCTGGCGGCACATTTCGATATTTCGCGCCTCGGCCGCTCCGACATCCGCTTCGATCCGGTGGAACTTGGCCGCATCAATGCCGCCTGCCTTCACCTCATGCCCTACCCGGATGCGAAGCCGCACCTCGCCGCTCTTTCCTGCGATCTCGGCGAAGCCTTCTGGGAGGCGGTGAAGCCCAATCTCACGCTATTCGCGGAAGCCGTGGACTGGGCCCGCGTGGTCCAGGGGCCGGTTGAGCCCGTGATCGAGGACAAAGGCTTTGCCGCCGCCGCCGCCGCCGCGCTCCCGCCCGAGCCCTGGGGGCCGGAGACATGGGGTGCCTGGACCGAGGGCGTAAAGGCCGCGACCGGCGCCAAGGGCAAGGCACTCTTCATGCCGCTCCGTCTTGCGCTCACTGCCCTGCCACATGGACCGGAACTGAAAAACCTGCTACCTCTCATCGGAAGAGAGCGGGCCAAAGCCCGGCTTTCCGGTCTAACGGCTTGAAATCGTTAGAGTTTGTTAACGGCGAGTGACTGAGGATACCGGCATGAACCCGGCTTTCCCGATCATCCAGGGTCTGATTATTAGCGGCTGACATAGCTCCGCCGCCGCCGTACAAGCACGCTTGCAAACATTGTGGAACACGGACCGGCCGGTGGCGGATTGCCACCCAATGACGGGCCTTTGCGCCCTCCACGATGCGGAATGGAACCATGAGCACGACCGGCAAAGAGCGCCTCTATCTTTTCGACACCACGCTGCGCGACGGCGCGCAGACGACCGGCGTCGATTTCAGCGTCGAGGACAAGCGTCTGATTGCGGGCCTGCTCGACGAACTGGGGCTCGACTATATCGAGGGTGGCTATCCGGGCGCGAACCCGACCGATACCGCCTTTTTCGGCGAGCGGCCGAAACTCGCCCATGCGAAATTCACCGCCTTCGGCATGACGAAGCGCGCAGGGCGTTCCGCCTCAAACGATCCGGGCCTTGCCGCCGTGCTCGATGCGGATACCGATGCCGTCTGCCTCGTCGCCAAAAGCTGGGACTTCCAGGTCGCGGTCGCGCTCGGCATCACCAATGAGGAAAACCTCGAAAGCATCGAGGACAGCGTGAAGGCCGTGGCCGCGAAGGGCCGCGAGCCGATGATCGATTGCGAACACTTCTTCGACGGCTACAAGGCGAACCCCGAATATGCGCTGGCCTGCGTCCGCGCCGCGCTCGACAATGGCGCGCGCTGGGCCGTGCTCTGCGACACGAACGGCGGCACGTTGCCGGACGAAGTGGAGCGCATCGTCGGCGAGGTAATCGCGTCCGGCATCTCCGGCAGCAATCTCGGCATCCATGCACATAACGACACGGAAAACGCGGTGGCGAATTCGCTCGCCGCGATCCGCGCTGGCGTGCGCCAGGTGCAGGGCACGCTGAACGGGCTCGGCGAGCGTTGCGGCAATGCCAACATGGTCTCGCTCATCCCGACGCTGCTGCTGAAACCGCATTATGCCGGCCGCTTCGAGATCGGCGTCAGCCACGAGCGGCTTAAGAGCCTTGTTCATGTGTCGCGCACACTTGATGAAGTGCTGAACCGTGCGCCGAACCGCTATGCGCCTTATGTGGGCGAAAGTGCCTTCGCGTCCAAGGCCGGCATCCATGTCTCGGCAATCCTGAAAGACCCGAAGACATATGAGCATGTGCCGCCCGAAAGCGTCGGCAACAAGCGCAAGATCGCCGTGTCCGATCAGGCCGGCAAGTCGAACATCCTCGCGCGGCTCGAGGAAGCGGGCATCGCCTTCGACCCGAAGGACCGCCGCATCCAGCGCCTGCTTGACGAGGTGAAGGAGCGCGAATTCCTCGGCTATTCCTATGACGGCGCCGAAGCCTCCTTCGAGCTTCTCGCGCGGCGCATCCTGGGCGAGGTGCCGGAGTACTTCGACGTCGAATCCTTCCGTGTGCTCGTCGAGCGCCGCTACAACGCGATCGGCGATCTCGTCACCGTGTCGGAGGCGACGGTGAAAGTGGTGGTCGATGGCGAAAAGCTGATCTCGGTGGGCGAGGGCAACGGCCCCGTCAACGCGCTCGACCAGGCGCTCCGCAAGGATCTCGGCAAATACTCGCCCTATATCGAGGATCTGCGCCTTGCGGACTTCAAGGTGCGTATCCTCACAAGCGGCACCGAGGCCGTGACGCGCGTGATGATCGAAAGCGCCGACGGTAAGGGCAACCGCTGGTTCACCGTCGGCGTCTCGCCCAACATCGTCGACGCCTCCTTCCAGGCGCTGAACGACTCCATCGTCTGGAAACTGCTGCGCGACGGGGCACCGGCGAAGAACAGCCCGCGCCGGGAGAAGGCCGGGGCTTGATGAGCGATGCGTGATACAACATCCGCAAGCATAATCTTGGGCGCATCGATGGGAAGATAATGGCACGGCCCCGCAGTTTCGACACAGACGACGTGCTGAACGCCGCCATGCAGGTGTTCTGGAGGAAGGGCTACACAGCCACCTCGCTTGACGATGTCACAGCGGCCACAGGTGTCAACAAACCGAGCCTCTACGCGGCATTTGGCGACAAGCCTTCGTTGTTCCGGCATGCGCTGATGCGATATCACGAGATGCTTCTCGCTTACATGAAGGCATCGCTCGCCAAAGATCCACCGCGAGACAGCATTCGAAGCTGGTTCATGGGTTTCCTTCCTTCTTGTGCGGGCGCCACAGCCACAGGTTGCCTTTCAGTCAACACGACACTTGAGGCGGCGAGCATCGACCGGGAAGTGATAAGTGCCGTCGAGGCTTTCGACAGACGGCAGGACGCGCTCCTTGAGGCTGCGATCCGTCGCGGTGTGATGTCGGGCGATTTTGCAAAGGACATTGATCCGAAATCCGCCGCGCTCCATCTCATGGCCGCGCAAAAAGGCTTCCTCGTCCTCGCCCGTGCGCACCCGTCGCCCGCACGGACGCGCCGCGCAATGGAGCAAGCGCTCTCCGCGCTCGACCGCTGATTCAGGTAAATGACAAACCGGCGATTTTGACCCTTGACGTTTCGTGGCTAATTATGTACTTTAAAGTACATAATTAGCCACCGCAGGAAAAAGTCATGACCAAAGTCGCTATTGTCTATCACTCGGGTGGAAATCGCACAGGACGTCAGGCCGAGGCGATTGCGCGCGGTTGCGCATCTGTGCCAGGCGTCGAGACAAGGACCTATTCTCTGTCGGCGAGCCAGGTTGGGCCGGACATGCGCTGGCGCGATCGGGAGATGATGGAGGAACTGAAGGAAATGGACGGCATCATCTTCGGCAGCGTCACATATTTCGGTACCGTCTCCGCCGTCTTCAAATCCTTCCTCGAAGGCACATTCGGCCTTTGGTACGACCAGTCCTTCAAGGACAAATGGGCTGGAGGCTTCACGAACTCTGGCTCCTTCAACGGCGACAAGCAGGTTACGCTCATGATGCTGCTCACGTATGCCGCACAGATGGGAATGTTCTGGGTGCCAATGGGCGATCATCCGGGCGCGAACCATGCGGAAGCCTCGCAGGACGATATAAACCGCCTCGGCGCATTTCTTGGTCCGATGGCCATGAGCGAGCCGGATAGTGATCCGAGCCAGTTCCCGACCCCCGGCGACATTCTCACTGCCGAACGTTACGGCGAACGCTTCGCCTCTGTCGTTCGTCACTGGACCCGCGAGGGGAACTATGTCACTCCCCGCGCCGTGGATGCCGCCGCTACCGCCGCCCTGAAAAAAGCAGGCATCAGCGCCAGCGATGCCTTTCTGACTTCCTGATGAAACCGTATGGGGCCGCCAATGCGGCGGCCCCGTGCTTCTTCAGGCGGCAACTCTTATTGCCTGCGCAATTTCCTCGATATGCCGGTGGTCGGTGCCGCAGCAGCCGCCGAGGACCGTGAGGTTCGGAAAGCGGGCGATGAGATCGGCATAGAGCGCGCCGAGCTCCACCGGATTGCCGGAATCGAGTTCGGTTGCCTCATCGAGTTCCGCATGACTGCAGCGCGAGGCATTGGCGCGGATGCCGCCGAGGCGCTTCACCCATTCGCCCTTGAGCACACCGTCGAAGTGATCCGGATGCGCGCAGTTGATCATGTAGTAGGCGGGGCCGCGCCCGGTCGCAGCGTCGACGGCGGCAATCGCATCGCCGAGCTTGTCGCCGGTCGGCAGCGTGCCATCCGTCTCGACCGTGAAGGAAATCGCGACCGGCATGTTCGCCGCTGCCGCCGCCTGCGTCACGCCGACGGCTTCGTTGATGTTCGTCATGGTGATGGCCGTGATCTGGTCGGCGCCTTCTTCCGCATAGATGCGGATTTGCGGCGCGTGATAGGCTTCCGCCTCTTCGGAGCTCATCACCTTTCCGGCGTCATAGCCGTCGCCGCGCGGACCGATACAGCCGCTGATGACCATAGGGCTCCGTTCCGTCTCGAATTCTGCGCGCAGTTCGTGCATCAGACGGATGGCGACACGGTTGGCCGCATCGAGTGCATTGCCGGTATAGCCGAGCTTTTCCGCCCAGTCCGGGCTCGCCCGCCAGGTTGGGGATTCGAGGATGAAGCCGAGCCCAAGCCTCTTTGCAATGGCGGCGTGGCGGCGGAAATAGGCGCGCAGCCCTTCAGTGCCCTTTTCATCCTTGAGCAGATCGAAGGCAGCGAAGAACGGCAGCTCGAAGCCGTCCTGAAAGATCAGCGTTGTTTCGATGCCCGCATCTGTCAGGAAGGGGCCGCTTGCCAGTTGCGGCAGGCGATTTCTGTACTTCGTCATGATAGGGTCTCCGGGTATTTTTTGAGGGGGGGCGGGCACGCCTGCCCGTTCGCCGGCGCGCTGCCAGCGTCATCTTTCCGTACGGGAACCTACGCAGGCTTTCCGGAAGACCATATGGGCAGGACGCCGGATTGATTTGCCGATCTGCCGGATTTTCATGAGGCAGAGCCGATGGACCCGCTATCCGACGTTCTCCGCTCGATGCGTCTCACCGGCGGTATCTTCCTCAGGGGCGAATTTACGGCGCCCTGGTGCGTCTCCGCACGTGTGGGCCCGGAGGATTGCACGCCTTTTGGCCCTGCGCCCCGCAACATCATTGCATATCATTATGTCGAGCGCGGCGGGATGATGCTCCGGATTGAAGGTCAACCGGACATCGAAGTCGGGGAGGGCGAGATCATTCTCCTGCCACGGAACGATCCGCACGTGCTGGCAAGCGAGCCCGGCCTGCCGCCTGCCGACGTTGAAAACCTTGTCGTCCCGGCAGCGGATGGCCGTCTTTCTCGGATCGTGTTTGGCGGCGGTGGCGCGCCGACCGGAATCTATTGCGGTTTCCTCGGCAACGAAACGCCCGGCGATATCCTTCTCTCGGTGCTGCCGCCGGTGCTCCGTCTTCAGATTCCGCAGGATGCGACAGGGGAGTGGGTCGGCAGTACGTTCCGTTTTGCCGAAGCTGCGCTTGCCGGTGGCGGCGAGCGCTCGGCCGTCGTGCTCGGACGTCTCGCCGAGATGCTTTTTGAAGAAGCGGTGCAGCGCCACGTTGCCGAACTGCCGATGGAAGAGAAGGGGTGGCTCGCCGGTCTGCGCGATCCCTATGTCGGCCGTGCGCTTGCCATATTGCATGGACGGCCCGACCGGCACTGGACGACGGAGGACCTAGCGACGGATGTGGGCCTGTCGCGTTCTGCCTTTGCGTCCCGCTTCACCGACCTCATCGGCGCACCCCCGATCCGCTATCTCGCGCGCTGGCGGATGCAGATGGCCGCCCGCCGCCTGGCCGACACGCAGGATGCAATCTCGCGCATCGCCTTCGATACGGGCTATGAATCGGAGGCGGCGTTCAACCGCGCCTTCAAACGCGCCTTCGGCATTCCGCCCGCTGCGTGGCGGAAGGAGAGACAGGGACCACAGGACAGTCCCGCCTGATTTATGCCAATTGTATCCGCCACAATTTTCCGCTGGCCGCCATCCGGCGACTCGTGCTTCCTTGCGCGGGCCTGAACGGCTCTTCGGATCAGCCCCATGAACAAGTCGCCTACCTCCTTTGCGAGCGAAGCCGCCCTTGGCGCGGCGGCGGCGGGCGGGGGGTATCTCCTCTGGGGCCTCTCCGTCATCTATTACCGGCAGCTTGCGCATGTCGTGCCGATGGAAATCCTCGCCCATCGCGCACTCTGGAGCCTGTTTCTGGTCGCCCTCTGCATCGCCGTTTTCCGCCGCCTCGGACAGCTGATGGCGGTGCTGCGCGATCGCCGCGCCATGCTGATCCTGACGGCCACCTCGTTCATCATCGGCTCCAACTGGCTCGTCTTCATCTGGGCCGTCAATTCGGGCCGCATCCTCGAAACGAGCCTCGGCTATTTCATCAACCCGCTGATGAGCGTGCTGGCGGGTGTTCTGCTGCTGGGCGAGCGTCTGTCTCGGGCCCAGAAGCTCGCTATCGGTCTCGCCGCAGCCGCAGTGCTCTATTTCACCTTCGCGCTCGGCTTCGTGCCGGTCGTGTCGCTCTTCCTCGCGCTGAGTTTTGCCGCATACGGCTATCTGAAGAAGATCGTGCGCGCCGAGGCACTGGAAGGGCTCTTCGTTGAGGTCGTCATCCTCGCGCCTTTCGGCATCGCCTGGCTTATCTGGATGTCGGCCCATGGCGGCGCGACGTTCGGCCATGCCGGGCTCTGGACGGATATTCTGCTCGTCCTCACAGGGCCGATGACGGCCGTGCCGCTTATCCTTTTCACCTATGGCGCGCAGCGCATAAGGCTGACGACACTCGGCCTCATGCAATATCTGGTGCCGACGACATCCTTCCTGATCGCCGTCTTCCTCTACAGCGAACCCTTCGGCACGGGGCAGTTGATCACCTTCGGACTGATCTGGATCGCGCTTGCGCTTTTCAGCGCCGACACATGGGTCCGCGAGCGCGAATTGCGCCGTCTCGCCGGTCTCGACAAGGAAGGCTAGAGCGAGGCTTCGATGCGCGGCAGGATGTCTTCCACCTTGTCCACCACCGAATAGATGCTCCGGATATTAGAGCGCGCAAAGCCCGCCTTGATGATGTGATCGAGCAGTTCGATCATCGGGTCCCAGAACCCGTTGAGATTGGCGATCACGATCGGCTGGCTGTGCCGCCCGAGCTGTGCCCAGGTCAGCATCTCGATCGTCTCTTCCACGGTGCCTATGCCGCCCGGCAGGGCCACGAAGGCCTGCGAGCGCTCGAACATAAGCTGCTTGCGCGCATGCATGCTGTCCGTGACGACGAGTTCGCTCACTTCGTTGAACTGCACCTCGATCTCGGTCAGAAATTTCGGGATGACGCCGGTCACCTCTCCGCCGCCTGCCAGCACCGCCCGGGCCACCGCGCCCATCAGGCCCACGCCGCCACCGCCATAGACAAGCCGCACCCCGGACTTCGCCATCAGATGGCCGAAGCGGTCCGCCGCGGCCATGTAGGAGGGGTCGCTTCCGGTGCTGGAACCGCAATAGACGCAAAGACTTGTGAGCTTCATGGCCGGCATGATTCCGCTATTCTGGCAAACACAGGCATGCGAGGTTTCACATTGGTGCCGTAATTGCAAGCTACGCGATTAATCGGGCTGTGTGGGCCGGAATGTCCCGTTCCGGTACAGAGGCAGGGGAAGGAATAGATCACATGAAACTGGGTGCAATCATCGGCGCCTTCGTCGTCGCGGTTGTTCTTCTCTTTGGGGGCTACTGGTTTTTCCTGCGCGGCGACGGCGAGCCGTCGCCCTCCGAGGTGGTCGAGGAGCCTGTCGCGCCCGATGCCGGCGAGGAAGTGGCCGAAGACCCCTCCATCCCGACCTTCGATATCGTCCGTGTGGAGCGCGATGGCTCGACCATCGCCGCCGGCCGCGCGCTTCCCGGCGCCCGCGTCGAGCTGAAGGCGAATGGCGAGGTCGTTGCCGAGACCACGGCGGACCAGCGCGGCGAATGGGTCATGGTACTCGAGAACCCGCTTTCCCCCGGCACCATCGAACTGACGCTGACCGCTCGCAATCCCGATGGCAGCACGAAGGACAGCCGCCAGACCGTCGCCGTTTCCGTGCCGGAAGGCGGACAGGGCCAGACGCTTGTCGTTCGCAGCGAGCCCGGCAAGGCAAGCAAGGTGCTGCAGGGCCCGGGCGTTCCGGCCGATGCGGGCGGGCTCGTGCTTGAGACCATCGACTATGACGAGAAGGGCAATGTCATCATTTCTGGTCGCGGCGACCCGGGTGCCACTGTACGCATCTATGTCGGCGGCGATCCCGTCGGCGAGACGAAGGCCGATGCCGATGGCCGCTGGGAACTGACCCCGTCCCAGGACATCGCGCCCGGCCAATATGCGCTTCGCGTCGACCAGCTGGACGAGGAAGGCCGGGTCGTCGGCCGCATCGAAGTGCCCTTCGAGCGGGGCGAGCCGCAGGCGGTGCTGGCCGCGCTCCGCGAGGGCAAGGTAGTGATCCAGCCGGGCAACAATCTCTGGAACATCGCGCGCCGGCTTTATGGCTCGGGCTTCAGCTACACGGTCATCTATGAGGCCAATAAGGACCAGATTCGCGACCCGAACCTGATCTATCCGGGGCAAATCTTCGAAACGCCGGTCCGCTGACGGTAAATCAGACGGGGCATTGTCCCTGGCTGCAAAAACCTTATGTATGATGTGAATTACGCCCTGTCCGGATACCGGACGGGGCGTTCTCTTGTGGCCTGAAGGCGAGGAATACCGGCACTCATGTCGAGGCACCTGAACATGGCGACCCGCGATGGGCCCCACCCGGTAACGGGGGGTGCGGCGCCAGCCCGCGGTCGCCACTGGCAGACGCTTCTTGCCATGTTTCCCCGGCTCTGGCCGAAGGGCAGGGCGGACCTTCGGGCGCGCGTCGTCTTCGCCATGCTGGCGCTGATCGGCGCCAAGGCAATCACCGTCTATGTGCCCTTCCTCTACAAGGAGGCGGTGGACCGGCTCACGCCCGAAACGGTCGCCGCCGCCGTTCTCGTCGTACCCGTCATGCTGATCATTGCTTATGGCGTCGGCCGCATCATGATGGTGGCGCTGGCACAATTGCGCGATGCCGTCTTCGCCAAGGTCGGGCAGAACGCCGTGCGCGAACTCGCGGTTGAAACCTTCCGCCATCTCCATGCGCTTTCGCTCCGCTTCCATCTCGAGCGGCGCACCGGCGGATTGTCGCGCGTCATCGAGCGCGGCACGAAAGGTATCGACTTCCTCCTGCGCTTCTCGCTCTTCAACATCGTGCCGACGATCATCGAGCTGGTGCTTGTCTGCGTTATCCTCGCCTACGCATTCGATATTCGTTATTCGCTCGTCACGGGCGGCACGGTTCTGCTCTATATGGTCTTTACATTCGCGGTAACCGAATGGCGCACACGCTTCCGCCGCGAGATGAACGATCTCGATACGGAAGCGAACACCAAGGCTGTCGACAGCCTTCTGAATTACGAGACGGTCAAGTATTTCGGCAATGAGGATCACGAGGCCCGCCGCTTCGACCGCTCCATGCAGGGCTATGAGCGCGCCGCGATCAAGACGACGACTTCACTCTCGCTTCTCAATACAGGGCAGACCCTGATCTTCAGCGCCGGGCTCACGGCCCTCATGCTGATGGCGGCGCAGGGTATCGCCGAAGGTGCGATCACCGTCGGCGCCTTCGTCATGGTCAATGCCTATCTGATCCAGCTCTATCAGCCGCTCAATCTGCTCGGCACTGTCTATCGCGAAATCCGTCAGGCGCTGATCGACATGGAAACCATGTTCGACCTGATGCAGGTTCCGGCCGAGATCAGGGACAAGCCCGGCGCTCCGCCGCTTCGCATTGAAGGCGGCGCCATCGAGTTCGACAATGTGAGTTTCTTCTACGATCCGAACCGGAAGATATTGGACAGCGTATCCTTCCGGGTGGAGCCGGGGCGAACGCTGGCGATTGTCGGCCCCTCCGGCGCCGGGAAGTCCACCATTGCCCGCATCCTGTTCCGTTTCTATGACATTTCGGGTGGTGCCGTGCGCATCGACGGGCAGGACATAAGGGACGTGCAGCAGGCAACGCTCCGCGCGGCCATCGGCATGGTTCCTCAGGATACGGTGCTCTTCAACGACACGATCCGCTACAACATCCGCTATGGCCGCCCGGAGGCGAGCGAAGCCGAAGTGGAGGAGGCCGCAAGGCTCGCCCAGATCGGCTCCTTCATCGAAAGCCTGCCGGCGGGTTATGAAACGCGCGTGGGCGAGCGCGGATTAAAGCTTTCGGGCGGCGAGAAGCAGCGCGTCGCCATCGCCCGCACCATCCTGAAGAATCCGCCCATCCTGCTGCTCGACGAGGCGACTTCCGCACTCGATACCCATACCGAGCGCGAAATCCAGACGGCCCTCCGCCGCGTTTCCGAGAACCGGACCACGCTCATCATCGCCCACCGCCTTTCGACCGTGGTCGATGCGGATGAAATCGTGGTGCTGGACCACGGCAAGGTAGTGGAACGGGGCCGGCACGAAGAACTGCTCGTCTTGGGCGGCGCCTATGCGGCCATGTGGAACCGGCAGCGCGAGCGGGAGGCCAAGGGAGAGCCGGAAACCGGGTCCAGCGAGGAGGATATTCTCGTGCATTCCGGCCCTGAGAGGGAAGACGCCGAGGCGGATCCCGGATTTGCTTAACCCCGGGCGCCCCGCGGGCTACACTCCGTCCCAATCGGGGCCACAAGAGACAAGATCGCATCCATGAACAGCCTGACTTCCATACTGACGCCTATCCACCGCGAGGGACATCGCTGGGTCATCATCTTCGCGGCGGTGACTGTCGTCCTCTTCATGATCTGGAATCCGCTGGGCTGGATCGGTGTCATTCTGACGCTCTGGTGCCTCTATTTCTTCCGCGACCCGGACCGCGTCACGCCCACGCGGGCGGGGCTCGTCATCAGCCCGGCTGATGGCGTGGTCAACATGATCACCGAGGCGACGCCGCCCGAGGAGCTGGGCCTTGGCGACATGACGCGGACCCGCGTCAGCATTTTCATGAACGTGTTCAATTGCCATGTGAACCGTGCGCCCGTCGCGGGCAGGGTGAAGCGCGTAGCCTACCGGCCCGGGCTTTTCCTCAATGCCGATCTCGACAAGGCGAGCGACGCGAATGAGCGCAACTCGGTGCTCATCGAGCGACCAGATGGCGAAGAAGTCGTTGTCGTCCAGATCGCCGGGCTCGTCGCGCGGCGTATTGTCTGCGATGTTACGGAGGGCCATGATCTGTCGGCGGGTGAGCGTTTCGGCATTATCCGCTTTGGCAGTCGTCTCGACGTCTACCTGCCGCGAGGCGCGGTGCCGCTGGTCGCTGTCGGGCAGACTGCAATCGCGGGCGAAACCGTGCTTGCGGATCAGGCTCTGGCGGAACCGCATCATCTCTAATTGACGGGAGGCCCACCAATATGGGCGATCCGATACCACCCTTCGAGCACCGTCCGGGCGCCGGCTTCCGGGCAGGCGAGACCATGCGTGCGCGCAGGGCACGGCATTTCGCGCAACTGCCGGTCCGCACGATCATCCCGAATGCAATTACCATTCTCGCGCTCTGCGCGGGCCTCACAGCCATTCGCTTCGCCATTGAAGGGCGCTTTGAAGCGGCGGTTGTCGCCATCATCATCGCGTCGATCTTCGATGCACTGGATGGACGAATTGCCCGTCTGCTGCACGGCTCGTCGAAATTTGGCGCGGAACTCGACTCGCTGACCGATTTCGTGAATTTCGGTGTGGCGCCCGTCGTCGTACTCTATCTCTGGTCGCTGGGCGACATTGGCGGCATCGGCTGGATCGCGGTGCTCGGTTTCTCCGTCTGCAGTGCGCTCCGCCTCGCGCGCTTCAATGTTGCGCTGGAGGACCCGGACAAACCTGTCTGGACCGGAAATTATTTCGTCGGCGTACCAGCCCCGGCGGCTGCCGGCCTAGTCATGTTGCCGCTCTATCTCTCGTTCATCGGCGTTACCTGGATGCAGGATGTTCCGATCCTGATCGCGCTTCACGCCATGGCGATAGCTTTCCTCATGGTCAGCCAGATACCGACTTTCTCCGGAAAGCGCATGGGAATGCGCATCCGTCGCGACATGGTTTTGCCAATTCTGCTGCTGGTGGGCATGAGCGCGGCGATCATCCTGAGCTACCCCTGGATCGCATTCACCGGCCTTTGCGCTATCTATCTCGCTTCGATTCCCCTGGCGGTCATGCGTTACCGCCATCACAAGCAGCGCATGGAAGACGCCATGGAGGAAAAGGACGAAGACAGCGTCGAAAACGGGTAGACGGCTACTCGCCTTTGCCCTTGTCGGCCGGCTCGCTGTTGCGAGCCTCGCTGCTTCCGCTCATCGCATGGCGCTTCAGCGCGCCTGATGCATCGAAAATCGGTTCGATACGCCGATAGGCCCCGGCCGATCGGGAAAGATGCTCCGGCATTTGAAACTCCACAGGCCGGTCATTCTGCACGGCCTTGCTCCATTGAGATGTCATTGTCGCTTTCGTCCGCTTCCTCGGTAGCGGCGTCTGCCTCCTTGAGGTCGGGCCTTTCCGTGGGAAGGGCGCGGCGCGCATGGATGAGAGCGAGAGACAAATGTCCCGACTCGAGGGCCTGGTTGCGCGCGAGCCAAAGATTGCCCTCACGCATCAAGATGGGAAGCGTTTCCGGCGGAAGTTTGGCGTTTTGCAGGCAATCATGGAAACGCCGCAACCCTTCTCTGACGAGAGGCAGATATTTCGCGGTCAGGTCGTCGAACCTTTCGACAATGTAATCCGCGGCTTCCAGCGCCTCTCGATATTCTGCCTCCGTCCACGGGGCGGCGCCGTCGGGCTCAGCCGCGCGCCAATGCGCCACAGCTTCCGAAATCGGACGATCCGGGTTGCCGTCGAGAACGAAATCGGTGAGCAGCAGCGAGCCATCGTCTCCCAAGGCGCGATGAATGGCCGAGAGCATGCCCCCGCGGTCTTCCACTGCGAACATGGCCTCGCGCATGATGATGGCTGAATATTGACCCGCATGGCCGAAATCGTCGTCACCAAGTCCGCCGAGTTCCGCGGGACGAATATTCGCCGTTTCCGTCTGGCCGGCGGCCTGCGAGAGCGCCGCGGCAGCTTGCGCCAGTTCCCTGTCGCTTTCGATGCCGATCAGTCGCGCGCCCGACGCCTTGGCGACGGCGCGCGCCCCCCCGCCAAGCCCGGGGGCAAGGTCAAGACAGATATCGCCGCTTGCGAGTTTCGCAGATGCCGCCACGCGGAGGGCAAACTCAGCACCGCCTGGAAGGCTGAATCCGTCGCCCCAGAGTTTTTGCAGCAGCTCCACGCGCGTGAGCGGCGGGGTTGGTTCTTCGGTCCGCTCCTTCGTCGGTTCGGCCGCAGCTTCACGCACTGCCGTCTTGCGCTTCCATCGTTTGATGCCGCGTGAGCGGGCCAGAGCGTCTGTGTCGACGCCCTCCCACCAGGCGATGAGACGAAGAAAAATATCCTTGATGAGGGAAGCCTGAACCGGCTGCCTCGGGCATGCCGGTTCGTTCCGTGCGGGTTTTCCGCCTTCGGGTTTTTCCCGGGGAGAACCGGAAACAGCTGCGCCCGCCTTGCCGTTTCCGGATTTTCCGGCCCCGGCCGGGTCGCTCAATGCGCGCTCGACGGCGGCCTTTTGTGCTTCGCTCAGCTTGCGCATGCGCTTGAATCGCGCGATCGCTTCCGCCGACATCTGCTCGAGGCAGGCATTGAAGACGGCAATAGGCATCGCCTGCAGCTCGTCGCTGCCGACCGTTGCCAGATTGACTTGCGTCCCGTTGCTCATAGTCCCGAGTTTCGATTGTGCGGCCGTCTTTCCCGATGACGCCGCCGGACATTCCAGCCTCCTGGAAAGCGCAGGAAGGCCAACATCCTTAATGCCATAAACCACGTTAAATCATGGTTTCCGTGCGCCTTGGCTCCGTTAACCGCAGGTAAACTCGCGGCTTTCCTTTTGTCCCGGAATGGCTCAACTTACGCGCGCTCGAAGTGAATCAGGGGTGGGGGAGCGCTGTTTCATGGAAAAATCCGGAAATCCATTCACGCGTTATCCGCTGGCGACGATCGTCCTGTGCCTTGTGGCGTTTACCGCCGCAGCGCTCGGAATGCTCAATTTCTCCCTCTCCTATGACACACGCGTCTATTTCAATCCGGAAGGCGCGGATTATGCGGCGCTCCGGCACTTCGAAGCGAAGTACGGACAGGACAACAGTGTCCTGATGGTCGTCTCGGCGCCTGACCGGAAAATGACTGAGCCGGACATGCTCGCCGCACTCCGCGATCTCGCGGCCCGGGCCTGGACACTGCCGCATTCGACCCGCGTCGACGCGCTTACGAATTTCCCGCATGTCGCTTCCGATGCCGACAGTTTTTCGGTTGCCGATCTCGTGCCCGGCGATGGTGCAATCGGCGCGGAAGAGGCAGGTGAGATCGAGCGCATCGCCCTCGAGGATCTGCTAATCCGCAACAGGCTTCTCTCGGAAGACGCGGAAACAGCCGGCATCGTCGTCAACTTCAACCTGCCGGACGAAGCCTCGGCCGAAGTGCGTGAGATCGTGGATGCCGTCCGCGTGCTCGCCGCCACCTTCGAGGCGGATCATCCCGGCATGGAAGTGAGGCTCACCGGCAATGTGATGCTCATGGCGACCTTCTCCGAAGCCGCCATGATCGACATCATCTACCTCATTCCGATCAGCCTTGGCGTCACGGGCCTCGTCATGCTGGTTTTTGTCCGGTCACTCCTCCCGAGCCTTGCCATTCTGTCACTGCTCGGTCTGTCGAGCGCCGCGGCCATGGGCATCGTGGGCTGGTGGGGCTATGACATCAACACATCGACCGTTTCCTCGCCAGTCGTCATCATGACGGTGAACATGGCGGCGGCAGTGCGCCTCGTAACGACCGCCTTGCACGCCCTCGGCCGGGGCAAGACGCAACAGGAGGCGATAGCCGAAGCCGTCTCGGTCAATCTCTGGCCGATCTTTCTTACCAGTTCGACCACAATCGTCGGCTTCCTGTCGATGAATCTCGCCGACGCGCCGCCGCTGCGGCAGCAGGGAAACATCGTGGCGCTCGGCATCGTCATCGCATTCATCTTCACCTTCACCTGGCTTCCGGCCGTGCTGTCGCTGATGAAGCTGAAACCCGCCGTGCAGCGTTCAGAGCGGTTCATGGTGAGCCTCGGCTATTTCGTCAACCGCTACTATCGTCAGCTCTTCTTCCTTTGCAGCGCCATCGTGATTGCCTGCGGCGTATGGCTTGCCGAAATTCGTCTGGACGATGATTTCGCACGATATTTCGACGAGCATTTCGATTTCCGTCAGGCGTCGGATTTCGCTGAGGACCGCCTGACGGGGCTCAACATTGTGGAGTTCGATATCGGATCTTCCGGCAGCGGCGGCGTGTTCGAGCCTGCCTATCAGGCGAAGCTCGCCGAGTTCGGAGATTGGCTCCGCGTCCAGCCAGGCGTTGCGAGTGCTGCTGTCGTTTCTGACATCACCGAGCGGGTACACGATGCGATGAACCCGGGCGCAGAGGTCGGCCGTCTGCCGGACGACAGGGAAACCATCGCGCAATATTTTCTGCTCTATGAATTGTCGTTGCCCTTCGGCGCCTCGCTCAACGACCGCGTGGACGTCTCCCGCAGCTCGAGCCGCGTGACGGTGATCCTGCGGCACAAGACCTCGGCTGGAATCCGGGAGTTCGATGACAAAGCGGCGGGCTGGCTCGCTGCCAACGCACCGCCGGAAATGCAATCGCAAGCGACCGGCCTCAACGTTCTCTTCGCAAATCTGTCCGGATCCAACATCCGCTCGATGATTCTCGCGACGCTCGTTTCTCTCGTCGTCATCGCGGTCATTGTCGGTCTGGCGCTTCGAAGCGCGGTCTATGGCGCCCTCAGCATTTTCCTGAACCTGCTCCCGTCTCTGGTCGGCTTCGGTCTCTGGGGGCTCTTCTATGGGGAGATAGGCCTCGCGGCTTCGGTCGTCACAGCCATGACCATCGGGCTGATCGTCGACGACACCATCTACTTCCTGCTGATGTACCGCCAAGCGAGGGAAAGAGGCCTGCCGCCCGACGAAGCGATCAACCATGTCTTCGCGACGGTGGGTGTCGCGATGCTCGTTATCACCGTCTCGCTGACCGTCGGCTTCGGCATTCTTGTGTTCTCGGGCTTCGAGGTGAACCGGCTGCTCGGCGCGATGACGGCGCTCGTCATCCTGTCCAATCTCTTCATCGATTGGCTCATGCTGCCGCCCGTGATGCGGATTCTGGAGAACAGCCGCGCCCGCCGGAAACGGGTCGTTGCATCATAAAGTCATGATTTTTGAATGGGTTAAAAGAGGCTGTTAATCATTCGTTAAGGTTTGTGATGCGGGGCACTACGCATTCCCCTATGGTGCAATGGAGTTGAGTCAAGTTGCATTGAGTTGAGTAAAGTCAGGTGGGGCCAGTGATCAGGACTTATGAACAACTGACGGGTGCAGAAGGCCGGAAGATGTTTTATCGGGCGGAGCGGTTCCGCCCCGAACAGCTTTTCAGCGAATCCGTGCCTGCCGTTTTCCTCGAGAATGAGCAGACCTCTCTGAAGAACCTCAGCATGACGGGTCTCGCCTTCCAGAGCGCCCGTTCGGATGGCTGGGAAGAGCGGATCGGCGCGGAGATGCCCTTCGAACTCCGCGTCGGCAATGCACGGCTCTATGGCGGTTCGGGCCGTGTCCGCCGGATCGAGCCGCATGGCGTCCGCACCCTTGTCGGCCTGGAGTTCACCTCCGGCTATCTCGACATTCCCGCCATCGTCAGCGAACACGACAATCTGGTGCTGACCCAGGCGCTTGCGGATCCGCGCTTCGGCATGTCGGAAGATATACTTCCGGAATTTCTCCAGCTCTGCTCCGAGATCGTAAATCTCTTCCGCTCCTACAAGGATTTGCTGGAGACCTATGAAGCGCGCCTCAAGGCGACGGGGGCGGAACGTGAGAAGCTGCTCCTCGAGGCGTTGATTGCCTGCGAGGACCGGATGGTTCCGCAGTGGAAGGAGCTCTGGTATCGCGGCAACGACGTGCTGGAATCGGTTTGGTCGGACCCGGCCGTTCTTGCGCGCCACAAGCGCTATGCGGAACGAGTGCTGACGCCCGATTTCATGCCGGGCGCGGTGATGAAGCGTTGCTACGAGAAGCCGCTCGGCTATCCCGGCGACTACCAGATCATGAACTATGTCTATGAGTGGCAGCGCGTCGGCGACACGCCGTACGAAAAGCTGCTGCATCGCATCGGCATCGAGACAGGTGCCTGCGTCGGCACGCGCCTGCGCATGACGCAGAAGATCATCGCGGACCGGGTAGCAGAAAATCCAGGAGACGAACCCCTCAACATTGCCAATCTTGGCTGTGGTTCGGCCTATGAAGTCTACGACTATCTGAAAGTAGCGAAGCTTCCGCGGCCAGTGAACTTCACCCTGATCGATCAGGACCACCGCGCGCTCACCCATGCCTATGAGCATGCCTATCCCGAGGTGGTTCGCCATGCCGGCCGGGCGAAGGTGCAGTGCCTGCAGGCTTCCTTTGCTCAGTTGCTGAAGGCGGGCGCGTTGTTCCGCACCCTGCCGCCGCAGGATGTGATCTACAGTCTTGGCCTCTACGACTACCTCTCGGCCCGCCGCGCAAAGGCGCTCACCCGCGATCTCTATGAGCAGGTGAAGCCGGGCGGCAAGCTCGTCCTCGCCAATGTGAAGAAGGGCCGGGAAAGCTGCGAGTGGCCTCTTGAGTTTGTGACCGACTGGAGCCTGATTTACCGCACCGAGCAGGACATGCTCGACCTGCTTGAAGGACTCGACGTGACGAATGTCACGATTGAGGTCGACTCGACGAAGTGCATCTATCTGATGGTGGCGGACAAGCCGGCCTAACCGGCCTTCCAGGCAAACTCGGCGGCTTCCGGCGCCACGAACCGGCTTTTGGGGAAAGTGGCGTGGGCCGTCGTGCCTTCGCCGACCGCGCTCTCGAGTTCGATGGTGCCGCCATGGAGGTTCATGATCTTGCGCACCAGCGGCAGCCCAAGTCCGGTGCCCTGATGCGTGCGCGACATTGCGTCCTCGACCTGCACGAAGGGCTCGAAGATGCGCTCCATGTCGGAAGACTTGATGCCGATGCCGGTGTCCTTGACACTCAGGACCAGATCGCCAGCCGGGTTCAGACCGAGCTCCACCCAGACATTGCCATTCTCGGGTGTGAACTTGAGCGCATTCGATGTCAGGTTGATCGCAACCTGGTTGAAAAGCCGTGGATCGGCGATCAGCCACGGAATGTCGTCCCGCACACGGAAGGTGAGGTCGACACCGAGTTCGGAGGCGCGCTGGCGGAACATGCGCATGGTCCGGTTCAGCGCTTCGACCGGATCGATCGGTTCTTCCTCAAGCTGCAGTTTGCCCGCTTCGGCCTTCGAGATATCGAGAATGTCGTTGATGATGCTGAGGAGATGCGCACCGCTCGCCTTGATGTCGGCAGCGTAGTCGACATATTTCGGCTGACCCGCCGGACCGAACATCTGGTTCGAGATGATCTCCGAGAAGCCAATGATGGCATTGAGCGGCGTCCGCAGCTCATGGCTCATGATGGCAAGAAAATCGTTCTTTGCACGGTTCGCGGCCTCGGAGCGGCTGAGCAGACGCTCCGATCGCCGTTGCTCGGCGCGCAGCTTCTCGTTATCGACGAAATTCGCTCGCAACTGACTTTCCTGAATGTAGTTCAGGAACATGCTGACACCGATCGTCGACATGAGAAACGTCAGATTGCTGGCAACGACATTGCTTGGCATCGGATTGATGTAAAGGACGACTACAACATAAAATGCGACAGTGATGGCCGACACAATCGACGAATAAATGTAACTCAAACGCCAGAGGCAATTGCTGTATCCAACCGCAACGATAATGCCCGCGTAATAGAGATAAGCCCCTGGAGACCCGGCAATGGCTGTCATCGTCACCACGGCGATGCCTGGAACGAGCATCACAAAGGAGAGCATACCGCTGTTCTGAGGCGTTACATATTTAGTGTAAGAAAGGGCAACGAGGCCCAGGAGCACAGGGCATACGAGTATGAAGCGCAACGCCCATGCTTCGTAGAGCACGTCGGGAATTACATAGACGTCCAGAATGCCGAACAAGGCGAATACCAAAGCGCCGCCAGCTGTGGAAAGCCGCGTAACATCGATCTGGCTTTCGAAGTTCTTGATCGCAAATTTATCTTCAATGCCCGGGTCACGAAATCTCAGCGTGAGCCGGCTCATGGAATAGTCGGTACGATCTATCGGGATGGATGCGCCATCGTCAGGGGTCAATGTCCAGTTCCCGCACCGTTTTGCCTAGACTTGCCTCGCCTGCCGCTATTTGTCGCGGTGCCGACGAAGCGGTTTCGAACACGCTATCCGGCCAGTTTTTGCACATCTTTCCCTAAGATCGCCTTAAACCTCTGGACTAGACCTCATTAAGCAAAACTTCTGCTTCACTTTTAATGGATGCTTCACCTAGACTCATTCTCGAAATGGTACAGGCTTGGCGTTCTCGGAGTTGCGTGGCGCAGATGGTTGCACTTGATGCGGAAGAGACTGGCACCAAGCTAGGGCGCCCGTCCGACTGGCTTACTCTCGAAGAGCGAGCCGATGTGACCGAGAAGTCACTGACCCGCGGTTTGTCGCTGCTGTCAGTTCACTATGCCTTTTACTTTGCGACCATGATTGGGGCTGTCGCACCTTTGCCTATCGCGCTTAATGTCGCTTTCGGTGTGGCGAACGGGGCGTTAATCGGCCTTCTGTTCTTGATTGGTCATGACAGCGGTCATTCTGCCTTCGTGCCCGGCCGGACGATGAATCGCTGGATCACGCGGCTTGTCTTTCTGCCTTGCCTTCACAACCGCAGCCAGTGGGAGGTTGTGCACAATCGTACCCATCATCGCTACACCAATCTCAGGGGCTTCGATTATGTCTGGACGCCGATGTCAAAAGAGGAATACGACAGCGCCTCCCGTCCCAAGCGGATGCTCGAGCGCGTCTATCGAGGCCCCCTCGGTCCACTGATTTACTATTGGATTGAATTCTGGATTCCGAAACTGGTTCTGCCATTCACGAAGCAGATGCGTGCAGAGTGGAAGTCGCATCTGCCGGACTCCCTGTTCGTCATCCTCTTCGGCGGCGGACTCGTCGCTTCGATTGGTGTTCTCGGTTCTTGGCTCGCACCGGATCGGCCGCTCTGGCTCATCATGCTGATTGGCTGGTTCATACCATTCGCTGTCTGGAATTATCTGATGGCGCTCTCGATCTTTCTTCAGCACAACCATCCGGAGGTGCCGTGGTTCGAAGATCGTAAGGAATGGAATTTCTACGCGGGGAACATTCGCGGTACTGCCCACGTCGATCTGCCATTTCATTTCCTGCCGCTCTTCAAATGGGTGATGCTGCATCATGCGCATCATGCGCTTCCCTCGATCCCGGGCTACAAGCTGACCGAAGCTCAAGCGAAGCTTATCGAGGCCTACGGTGATGAGGTAGTGCGCTATCCCTTCACGCTCGCGAACTACCGGAAGGTCTATCGCGCCTGCAAGCTTTTCGACTATCAACGCAAGCAGTGGACCGATTTCGACGGCAATCCGACCGCCGATCCCATCATGCTTGGCGACCGCGTCAGTGATAGCGCTCCGTCCCGTCCGGCCTCGCAACTGCAGCCGGTGACCGCACCACGCAGGATTCCTCGTCCAACGCGAACGCCGCTTCCCGGCGCTACAGAGCCGCGTCGCCGCGCGGGTGGAGAACCGCCGGCGGCCTGACGCTCTTCAACCCTGCATCAAGATGTAATAGGCGATCAGAAGGCCGCCGAAGCCGATCCTGTACCAGCCGAAGATTTCAAAGCCATGGCGGCTGACAAAGCCGACGAACCATTTGACGACGACAAGCGCCGACAGGAATGCGGTGACGAAGCCAATGGCAAGAACAGGAAGATGACTTCCGTTGATCAGTTCGCGGTTGCCGATGACATCGAAGATAGTGGCGCCGACAATGACCGGGATGGCGAGGAAGAATGAGAACTCCGCTGCCGCCTTGCGCTCCACGCCTGCAATCCGTGCGCCGATGATCGTGGCCCCGGCACGCGACATGCCGGGAATGAGCGCGAGGCACTGAAAGGCGCCGATCTTCAGGGCTGTGAGGGAGCCGAGCTCTTCCACCTCATGCACCTTCTCCTCGATCCGGAGCCGCTCGATTGCAATGATCGCAGCTCCGCCCAGAATAAAGGCCGTGGCGACGACCAGCGGCGTGAAAAGCACGGTCACGATAAATTTGTAGAAGACGGCGCCAAGCACGATCATCGGCAATGTGGCGAGAACAATGGCTATGGTGAAACGCCGCGCCGCGGGATCGCCGGTGAAAAGCCCCGTAACTACGGACTGCAAGCGTTCACGGTAGAGCGTACAGATCGCCAGAATGGCGCCGATCTGGATGGATGTTTCGAAGACTTCGCCCGGAATCGCATCGAAACCGAGCATGTCGCCCGCAATCACCAGATGCCCCGTCGAGGACACGGGCAGGAATTCCGTGGCGCCTTCGATGATGCCGAGGATCAGGGCGTGCAGAAAGGAAGTCTCTGGCATTTTGGGCGAACATCCGGGCGCGCGGGGGAGCGGTGATTCGGACCCCAGCCTACCATGCGAAGCCTTACACGAACCTTATGGCAGTTCGATGGCGGCTCAGAAACCGGTCGCGTCGAGCGCTTCCTTTACACGGGCTACCGCAATGTCAAACGCGGCCGATCGCAGGTCGAGGCCCTTTTCGCGCGAATGGAGGAAGACCCCTCGGGCGGCGTCGCCGATGATCCGGTCAAGTTCGCTGTTCACACGCTCCGCCGGCCAGACCTCTCGTTGCAGGTTCTGGACCCATTCGAAGTAACTCACGATCACGCCGCCGGCATTGGCTAGAATATCCGGCACCACGTCGATTCCGCGCTCGCGGAGGATGCTGTCTGCCTCGCAGGTGAGCGGACCGTTCGCCGCTTCGATTACTGCTCTGGCGAAAACGCGCCCAGCGTTCTTCTCGGTAATGGCATTTTCCAGTGCCGCAGGAATGAGCAGGTCGCATTCGGTTTCGAGTAGAGCCGCCGCTTCGATTTCCTTATGGCCAGACACTTCGGCGAGAGAGCCGCGTTCGCGCTTGCGCTGGACGAGCGTCTCAAGGTCGAGCCCCTCCGGGCGGTAAACAGCACTGCGGGAGTCGGAGATGGCGATCACCCGAACGCCCAGCCTCTCCAGGGCACGGGCCGCATTGATGCCCACATTGCCGAAGCCCTGGATGACGGCGGTCATCCCATCAAGTGTCAGATTATGGTGCCTCGCATACTCGCGGACCACAATGCCGATGCCGTCGCCGGTTGCCGTCTCGCGCCCCACAGAGCCACCCAGCGAAAGGGGTTTGCCGGTCACGGCAGCGGGGGAGTGGCCATAGATCGCCGAATATTCGCTGTGAATCCAGCCCATGACCTGCGCATTGGTGCCCATGTCCGGAGCCATGATGTCGCTGTTCGGCCCGATTTCGCGATGAATGCGCTTCACGAATTTCCGTGTCAGGACTTCGAGTTCGCGCGGCGAAAAAGTCTTGGGATCGCAGGATATGCCGCCCTTGCCGCCGCCAAGCGGAATGTTGACGAGCGCCGTCTTCATGGTCATCAGCGAGGCGAGGCCGCGCACCTCGTCGAGATCGACCTGCGGGTGGTAGCGCAGGCCCCCCTTGCAGGGGCCGCGTGCGCTCTGGTGCTGCACCCGGTAGCCGGAGTAAATGGCGAGCTCGCCATTGTCCCGGATGATCGGAATTTCGACCTTGATCTCCATGGCGGCCAGCGTCAGCAGCGAAGTGATCGTCTTGCTGTAGCCGAGCCGTTCGCAGGCGGCCGAGAGGAATGTTTCATAGGCAGATTTCGTGGTGCTATCGGCGGGCATGCCTTCCTTCCGGGTATCTGTGGGCAAGGTCGGTGTGACTTGGTTGCGGGAACAAAGCAATCGGCGCTTTGCCGCATAGATTAACAAACGGTTCACGCGCCGTTCAGCTTCACGGTGAAAAACTCGCTTCGCAGGCCGAATCCGGCCGAAAAAGTCGAAGGAGGCGCTTCCATGGCGCGTCACACATCCCGTTCGCTCGCCCTTTCCGTTGCGTCAGTCCTGTGTCTCACCCTCGCGGCCCCGGCCCTTGCTTCTCCCCGGGAAGGTCGTGGCGGCGGCTGGCCGGAGGGCAGGGGCGGCGAGCGGCAGGAGCGGCATTCCACGCAGCGCGGTCAGCCTCAGTGGGGCGGTTCTCGGGAACAAATTCAGCAGCAGGAGCGGCAGCAGGACTGGCAGAGGCAACGGGCCGAGCAGCAATCTCAGCAACAGGAGCGCCAGCGGAGCCAGTACCAGGAGGCCGAACAGCATCGGCAGCGGGACTGGCAGCGGCAGCAGGCCCAGCAACAAGTCCAGCAGCAGGAGCGTGAACGGGCTCAGTATCAGCAGGCTGAACAACATCGACAACGCGACTGGCAGCGCCAGCAATCTCAGCAACAGGAGCGCCAGCGGAGCCAGTACCAGGAGGCCGAACAGCATCGGCAGCGGGCCTGGCAGCGGCAGCACGCCCGGCAACAAGTCCAGCACCAGGAGCGTGAACGGGCTCAGTATCAGCAGGCTGAACAACATCGACAACGCGACTGGCAGCCCCAGCAGCAGGAGCGTCAGCGGGATCAGCATTGGCACGCCGAGCAGCGCAGCCAGCAGGACTGGCAGCAGCGGCAGGTGGCCGAGCGTCACCGCAACGCAGACTATCAGCGCGTCGCCCAGATTGAGCGCCATGCCTACCGCGGTGATGCGGGCGAACGCAGGCAGCGTCTTCACAACCAGACGCAATATAAGCGGCCTTACAAGCCCGTCTATTCGGACCGGCCGTGGTATGGCTGGCACGGCGGCAGCAAAGCGCATTCGCACGGGCCGATCGTCGTCTACAGGAACGTCCATCATTATGTGACGATCCCGCAGCCGGTCTATATCCACCACGTCTCCGGCTACAGCTACAGCGACTACTATTATTACGGCCCCTATGCCGGCTATGACTCCGTCTACCGCTATGACGACTACAACTACGGCTACCGCTATTCGGCTTGTAACAGCGATGCGGTGGGGGCGGCGATCGGGGCAGTGCTCGGCGGCGTTATCGGTGCGGATCAGGGCCGTGGCGCCGGGCCCGTCATCGGCGGCGCGCTGATCGGTGCGGTGCTCGGCGGCGTGCTTGGTAATCTGATCGACTCCACCAATCAGGCTTGCGTCGGCGACGTGCTCGAATATGTACCCACCAACCATCCCGTCTACTGGCAGGATTCGCATAGCGGCTATGGCTACGAGGTCACGCCGCTGCGGACCTGGGAACCCAATCCCGGTCAGTATTGCCGCGAATATCAGACGGTGGTGACCATCGGCGGCCGAGCCGAGCAGGCCTATGGCTATGCCTGCCGTCAGCCGGACGGCTCGTGGCAGATGGTCAATAGCTGACCGGCTGTTTCCTGGCCTTTGGAGGCGGCGCCGTAAGGCGCCGCCTTTCCTTTGCCTGCGACAGGAAAACACTAGGCTTTCCCTCGCGGGGACGCCATCATTCCCCCATAAAACGGCCCGCAGAGGTCGTATTGAAGTTCATGGAGGGGGCATGTCCGTCAGCGAGAAGATCGGCGAATTCATCACCATCGAACGCGAAGGGCGGGTGGCGATCTTGCGCTTCGACCGCGGCGACCGCGTCAACGCGCTGTCGGTCCAGCTCCTGCGCGACCTTGGGACGGCCGCCCGCGCCTTGCGCGACGATGTAAGCACAAGTGCCATCGTGCTGACCGGCGGCAAGGCCTTCACCGGCGGCGCCGACCTCGCCGACCCGGCGATGCGCCAGCGCGCGGAAGCATCGCTTCTCGAACGGCGGGAAATGCTCCGCGCAGGTCCCGATATGTGCGACGCCTGGGAGGCGCTCGACCAAGTGACGATTGCCGCTATTGAAGGCTTCTGCATCGGCGGCGGCGTCGCGCTCGCCGTTGCATGCGACTTCCGGATTGTCGGGCGCGGCGCGCATTTCCGCCTGCCTGAAATTCCGCTCGGCATGAATATGAGCTGGCACACTCAGCCGCGCATGGTGAACTTGATCGGTCCCTCCCGCGCAAAGCAGCTCACCATCTTTGGCGAGAAGGTCGATGCCGCAAAGGCGGAGCAGTGGGGCCTCGCCGATGAAATCTGCGCCGATGGCGCCGCCCTCGAAACGGCGCTGCGCTGGGCTGAGAAGGTAGCGGCGCTGCCGCCCATTTCCGTTCGCATGGCCAAGCGCGGTATCACCCACGCGGCGACGGCGCTCAACGCCGTGTCGACTTTCATGGATGCCGACCAGTTCGCACTCGCCTCGACGAGCGAGGATCACCGGGAAGCGGTTGCCGCCTTCCTCGAGAAGCGCAAGCCGAACTTCACCGGCCGTTGAGGAGAGACAGCATCATGGCGCATGACAGACCCGAAACGCACAAGAGCGGTTGTCCC
Organism: Parvibaculum sp.; assembly: GCA_019635955.1. Taxonomy (GTDB): domain Bacteria; phylum Pseudomonadota; class Alphaproteobacteria; order Parvibaculales; family Parvibaculaceae; genus Parvibaculum. The sequence continues at coordinate 67,439 of JAHBYL010000004.1, read as the reverse complement.
TGCTGCTCTCCCTATGTCTGGGATGCTTACAGGCCTCGCCCTCCCGCGCTGAGTCGCCGCGGTTTCTTCGGCGCGGGCGCAGCCTTGACGGCGGCAGGCCTCGCCATGCTCGGCCGAAACGGCGATGCATCCGCCGCCGGTCTTGCAACGGCGCTCGCCTTCGCCGCGCCTGCGCTGCCAGCAGTCGAAACGCGGCGTGCACGCCTCGACAAGGAGGGTGGCGTGACTGTCTACCGCGGGGGCACCATACGCACCATGAACGATGCCGCACCGCTCGCAGAAGCTGTCGCCATCTCCGGCGGACGCATCCTCGCCGCCGGAAGCGAGGCGGATGTCGCGGCGCGTGCGGGTCGTGATGCGCGGGTCGTCGATCTTGCCGGGCGCACCATGCTACCGGGCTTCGTGGATTGCCACGGTCATATCTCCATGACCGCTCTGCTGATGGGCTTCCAGAACCTCGCTCCCGAACCCGCGGGTCCCATCCGCAGCATCGAGGATATCAAATCGGAGCTCCGCAAGTTTCGCCAGAGGACAGGGGGCGGACGCGGAGGGTGGCTGCTCGGCGCGATGTATGACGACTCGCTTCTGGCGGAAAAACGCGCTGTCACGTGCCGCGACCTCGACGAAGTGTCGGAGGAGCAACCGATCCTCATCTATCACGCGTCGCTCCATGTGGCGGTCGTGAACTCCGCCGCCTTGTCGTTGCTCGGCATCAAGGCCGATACGCCGGACCCGCAGGGCGGCGTCATCCGCCGCTGGCCCGGCACGCGCGAACCGAACGGCATTCTGGAAGAAGGCGCGATCACGCTTGCCATGCCGCGCCTGCCGCAGGCCTCCCGCGAGGAGCTGCTCGACCTGCTCGATATCGTGCAGGAGCGCTACGCCGCCTGGGGTATCACCACGGCGCAGGATGGCGCGACGCGCCGCCCGGATTTCGATCTTCTCTCGCTCGCTGCCGAGCGCGACAGGTTGAAGATCGACGTCGTCGCCTATCCCTTCTTCACGCATATCGAAGACCTTGCAAAAGGCGATATCGAGATGCGGCATGACTATAATGGTTTCAAGATCGGCGGCATCAAGCTCATGCTGGATGGCTCGCCGCAGGCGAAGACGGCATGGCTGACAAAGCCATATGAAGTCGTGCCGCCCGGGTTCGACGATGACTATCGCGGTTATCGTATCGTGGATGACGAAACGGCGTTGAAGCTCGTCGACGATGCCTTTTCGCGCGGCTGGCAGGTCTACGCCCATTGCAATGGTGACGCGGCGGCGGACCAGTTCATCGCCGCCATCGGCAAGGCAACTAAGAAGCATGGCGTGGCGGACCGCCGCTCGACGGTCATCCATGCGCAAACGCTGCGCGAGGACCAGCTTGACGAGATGGCGCGTCTCGGCGTCATACCGTCCTATTTCGTCACGCATACTTTCTACTGGGGCGACTGGCACCGGGATTCGGTGCTGGGCGCGGAGCGCGCTTCGCGCATCAGCCCCGTGCGCTCGACGATCGACCGTGGCATGCGCTTCACGCTGCATAACGATTCACCCGTCGTACCGTCCGATTGTCGCATGTTGCTCTGGTCCGCGGTCAATCGCGAGACGCGAAGCGGCAAGGTGTTGGGCGAGACGCAGCGCGTCGGCGTCATGGAAGCCCTGCGCGGCATTACGCTGGATGCCGCCTGGCAACATTTCGAAGATGACACCAAAGGCTCGATCGAAGCAGGCAAGCTCGCCGATCTCGTCATCCTGGAGCAGGACCCTGTGGAGATCGATCCGTCGCAGCTCAACAAACTTGCCGTCGTCGAGACGATCAAGCGCGGCGAGACCATCTATTGTGCATAGGGAAGCTCAAGTCCGATGATGCTCAGAATTCGCCGCATTCCGCTCGATACGCTGCGGGAGAATGTGGCGGTCCTCGCTTCCAACTGCGTGGCGCTCCGCCCCGAAGCATTTCAGGCCTTCAAGCGGCTTGAGGTGCACAATGGCGCACGCTCGATTATCGCCAGCCTCGACATTTGCCATGACCATTCCATGGTCGCACCGGACGAGATCGGTCTGACCGAGCCTGCCTTTCGCCGCCTCGGCGTTCAGGAAGGCGGAACGGTGACCATTGCACCGGCGCGTAGCCCGCAAAGCCTTGAACATGTGCGCGCGAAGATCGTGGGCGAGACGCTGGACAAGCACCAGATCGAATCCATTATCCACGACATTGTCGGTTACCGCTATTCCGACATGGAGATCGCCGCCTTTCTCGTCGCTTGCGCGGGGTTCCTCACGACCGACGAATTGCTCCACCTCACCTTCGCCATGGCCGACGTGGGCAATCACATGACGTGGAATGGGCCCGTCGTTGTGGACAAGCATTGCATTGGCGGCATTCCCGGCAACCGGACGACCATGATCGTGGTGCCGATCGTCGCTGCACACGGGCTCACCATTCCGAAGACATCTTCCCGTGCGATCACTTCGCCTGCCGGCACCGCGGACACGATGGAGGTGCTCGCCCGGGTCGATCTCTCGATGGACGAAATGAGGTCCGTGGTCGAGGAATGCAATGGCTGCCTCATCTGGGGCGGTCATGTGAACCTGTCGCCGGCCGACGATATTCTCATCGGTGTGGAGCGCCCCCTGAACCTCGATACACGCGAGCAGATGGTTGCCTCCATCATGTCGAAGAAAAAGGCCGCGGGCTCGACGCATCTCGTGATCGACCTGCCGGTCGGACCTTCCGCCAAAGTGCGCGATGCGACGGAAGCGATGCGCTTGCGCAAGCTCTTCGAGTTTGTCGCAGATGCAATGAAGATTCACGTCGATGTGCTTGTGACGGATGGCGCGCAGCCCATCGGCCGTGGCGTGGGACCCATTCTCGAAGCACAGGACGTCATGGCCGTGCTCGCCAATGATCAGGGTGCGCCTGCGGACCTTCGCGAAAAGTCATTGCAGCTTGCCGGCCGCGTCCTTGAGGCCGATCCCGCCATCCGCGGGGGCGGTGGCTATGGGCGCGCGCGACAACTGCTCGATAGCGGCGCTGCGCTGGCTTCCATGAACCGGATTATCGACGCCCAGGGCAGGGCGCCGGGCGCGGCTGTAGCCGGCCCTCTCACTGCGGATATTTGCGCTGACGCGGATGGCATCGTCGCCTCCATTGATTGCTTCCGCATCGCCCAACTCGCGCGTCTCGCGGGCGCTCCGCTCGATCGTGGCGCGGGGCTGATGATGCTGAAGCGTGTCGGAGATCGCGTCGAGGCCGGGGAGCCGCTCTACCGCATCCATTCGGCAGGGGAATCGCATTTCAACTTCGCCGTCGATGCGGCAGGAGAGGTCAATGGCTTCGCCCTGGCTAGTCCTTCCCTGCAGCGCGGAGCGGCGCAATGAGCGCCGCAGTTTTCTCCTTCTCGCATGGGAGAAGTGACGCGGAAGCGCTTGCCGGTGCACTCGGCGTTCCATTCCATGAAATTTCGATTCACCGATTTCCAGACGGCGAATCTCGCGTTGCGGCGCCGGAGGCTGCGGCAACGACATTCGTCTATTGCCCGCTTGACCGGCCGAACGAGAAGCTCGTCGAGCTTATGTTTGTTGCCGACGCCTTGCGGAGGGGCGGCGCGGCGCGCCTCGTTCTGATCGCGCCTTATCTTTGTTACATGCGACAGGACAAGGCCTTCCATGAAGGTGAGGCGGTAAGCCAGCAGGCCATGTCCCGATATCTCTCATCCCTGTTCGATCGCATTGTCACGGTCGATGCTCATCTGCACCGCGTGTCGCGCATCGAGGATGTGTTTCCCTCCATTGAGGCGCAGAATCTCACGGCGACAGGTGCCATAGCCGATTTCGCGAGAGAGCAGGGGATCGGCCCGCAGGCGCTCATTGCCGGGCCAGACGAGGAATCCATCCAATGGGCGCGCCGTGTCGGCGACAGGCTTGGCGCGGATGCGATTGCGGGCCGCAAGACGCGCCGTGGCGACCGCAATGTCGAGATCGATTTTCCCGACTGCGATATTGCAGGCCGGACCATCCTCTTGCTTGACGATATCGTATCGAGCGGCGGCACGGTGGTGACCGCCATCGCGCGATTGAAGGAGGCGGGTGCGGGCGATATCCACCTCGCCATCACGCATGCCCTCTTCGGCGAGGAGATCGAGCAGCGCCTGCGCGAGGCGGGCGCGGCCTCCATCTGGTCCACGAATTCCGTGCCGCATCCCACCAATGCAATTTCCCTTGTGCCGGTCCTTGCCGATGCGCTGAGCGGCGAACTGAAGAGTTGAATATCCAATGCCGATTTCGTTGACCGTTCATGGCGCCGCCCGCACCGTTACCGGCTCCTGTTTCCTGCTTCGTGCCGGTGATACCCGCTTTCTCGTTGACTGCGGCATGTTTCAGGGGCCGAAAACGCTGAAGGCACTGAACTATGCAAACTTCCCCTTCGACCCGGAAAAGGTCGATTTCGTTCTTCTTACCCATGCGCATATCGACCATTCGGGACTTCTGCCGAAGCTCGTAAAGGCGGGCTTCAAGGGCCCGATCTATGCCACGCATGGCACCTTTGACCTCTTGACCTGCATGTTGCCGGATTCCGCACATATTCAGGAATCGGAAGTGCAACAGCTCAACCGGCGCAATGCGCGCCGCGGCCGTCCAGAAGTCACACCGATTTACGGCCTCGAGGACGCCGAGGCTACTCTGCAGAGCTTCAGCACCGCCGCCTATGATTCATGGATCGAGCCGGCGCCGGGCATCCGCGCCCGCTTCTGGAATGCGGGTCATATTCTCGGATCGTCTTCGGTCGAGGTTGAATTGCAGACCGGGGACGAGAGACAGCCCGTGCTTCGGCTCCTCTTCTCCGGCGATATTGGTCCGAGCGTCACGAGCTTTCACCCAGCGCCGGATTCGCCGGAAGGCGTCGACTACATCGTCTGCGAAGCGACCTATGGCGCTCGCGAGCGCGGACTGATGTCGCTTGAGGAACGGCGCGACCTCGTGGCTCGGGAAGCGAATGAGGCGCTGAAGGGCAATGGCGTTCTCATCGTTCCCTCATTCGCTGTCGAACGCACACAGGAACTTCTGTCCGACCTGCTTGCTCTGGCGCATGACCGGCGCATTCCGCAGGTGCCGATCTTTCTCGACTCCCCGCTGGCGATCCGCGCGACGGAAATCTTCATGGATCATGCGGATGAATTGGAAGGCGGAGATGTCTTCCGCCATCTCATGCGTTCGCCTCTCCTGCGCACGACGGAGTCCGTGCAGGAGAGTATGATGATCGAACGCATGGATGGCAGCCATATCATCGTCGCGGCAAGCGGCATGTGCGATGCTGGGCGCATCCGCCATCATCTGAAAAACCGCCTATGGCGGGCAAACACGACAGTCCTGATGGTTGGCTACCAGGCGGAGGGCACACTCGGCCGCATATTGCAGAATGGGGCTGAAGCCGTGCGCATCCAGGGTGAGGAGGTGAAGGTTCGCGCCCGCATCCGCACGCTCGACATTTTCTCGGGCCATGCCGATGGCCCGGGTCTCGCCCGCTGGGTGGCGGATCGCGGACCGGTGAAGCGCGGCATCATACTCGTCCATGGCGAGGATGAGGGCATCGCCGGGCTTCACGACCGGCTTTCCGCGCTCGGCCTCGATGGCGACCGCATTCTCGCACCCGCGCTCGACTCCGAACTGGATCTTCTCGCAGAGACGCCCGCCACGCGTGAACGCCCGGCGCCACGGCGTTTGCAGCCCGAAATTGTGGGCCGGACGGACTGGCACAACGACCTGTCGGAGCTCTGGCTCGATATCGGCGCCGAGCTGGAGAAGGCGGCGGATGACAAGGCACGGCGCGTCATTCTTCGCCGCGTACGCCGCGCGCTCGAAGGCGAACGCGAATAGCCGAATTCTGTGAGGATGCGTCACTCGCCTGTGGCATTTGAACACGCAGTTTGGGATGATGCGCCACCACTCCTCCGATGAGTCTCTCCTAATGACAGACAGCTCCATCAAGAAGCAGGACGGACGGCGCCTCCGCAGCGCGGCAAGCCGGCTTCGCATCGTCGAGGCGATGCGGGACCTGATACGCGAGGGGAATGTGGCCCCGCGTGCCGAGGAAGTGGCGACCCGGGCCAATGTCGGCCTGCGCACCGTCTTTCGCCATTTCGACGATATGGAAAGCCTTTACCGCGAAATCGGTGCGCTCGCCATGATGGAGGCCGAGCCCTTTCTCGACATGGCGGAGCCGAAAGGCACCGTCGAGGAAAAGTTTCAGCAGATGCTTGAGCGGCGGTCACGCCTTTTCGAGCGCATCACGCCATTCCGCATTGCTGCCGATGCAAATGCGCATCGTTCGGCCTATCTCGTCGAGGACAGGGAAAGGATGAATGCGGGCCTTCGCGAGCTTCTGCGCAACGCCCTGCCGGCCGACCTCCGCAAGGAAAAGACGCTGGTCGACGCTCTGGATGCCTTGTTGAGCTTCGACATGTGGCGCCGCCTGCGCGTCGATCAGGGCTTGTCGGTACCGCAGGCGAAACGAGTCATCGAGGCGATGGGCCTCGCGCTTGTCGCGCCGCCGCGCAACAAGCACTGAGGCATCAGGCGAAAAGGACTTCGCAGCCGGTACCCGCGAGCAATTTGTCCACTTCCGCCTTGTCCGCCGTCGAAAGCGCCTCGCGCTTCTCCCGCAGCCACTGCAGGCATTTACCCTGATAGGGGAAGGGCTGCTGCACCCACGGCCTGCCGTCAATTTCCGTTTCGACCTTCTCCGCGCCTGCCGTCAGCGCCTTGGCGTTGGCGATCAGCGCCGGCGCATAGACGCGGCCGATTTCCGTAAGCAACCCACGGAGATTGGCGGCGACTGCATCGCGCGAAATCCAGTCGCTATCTTTCGGTTCCAGTCCCGACAGGTCTTCCATGATGTCCACCCAGGCAAAAACGCGGGGCGCATGGTCAAGCGTCAGCGCCATCGGCGTGGGGTCGAAATGAGTGAGCTGGGTGAGCTGTCCGAAAATGCCGAAATCGCCGCTGCCGGGCCGTTTGCCCATCACGAAAGGCTGCTTCTCCAGTATTGCCTTCATGCAATCGAGGAACCGCTTGTAGCTCGCCTCGATCACCGGCGCGGTCGTGTCGTTCGAGCCGACGACATAGAGGCGCGAAATCTGACGGTCGGCGAATATCTTGCCCATCTTGAGGTGATCGTCTTCGGGCGCCGTCACTGCCCGCCAGCGCGGCAGGATGGCCGCTGCCCGCTCGATGTCCGGCTGGTAGTGCCAGCGATAGTGGAACATGGCCTTTGTCAGCCATTCATCGGCATAATCTTCGATGAGGTAGTCGATGAAATCGATGACGGGATCGGAGGGAAGGACGCTCCGACCGTTGAATTCTCTTTCGAAACGGCGGATGAGCGGCGAGGAGTCGACGGCCGCCTGATAGTCGCCACCCCTTTCCCGAAGGTAGAAGGTCGGCAGAAGCTGAACCTTCGGCGTCGGGAGCTTTTCCGGCGTGTCGTGGCCCGAGAGGAAGAAACGATAGGGAATATGCCTGTAGCGCAACACTGCCAGCATCTTGCGCGTATAGGGCGAGCCAGGCGCACCGCTCAGCAGCAACGGCGTTTCAATCGTCATCGAAGTCCTCCCCTCTCGAATCTCTATCTGATCGACAGCAAATGGCCTTCCGCCGGGTTGATGCGGCCCGCCAGCATGTCTTCATAAACCTTGGAAATCGCCGCCTCGCCATGGCCGCGCTCGAGCTTCATCCATTTTCCGGCCGCGGTGGCGAAAGCATCCCAGCTCTCACCCACCTTTCGCTCATAGGCCTCGTGGCCCCATTCCTCGTTGCGCTTCTTCATCTGATCGGGCGCGAAAAAGAGATGCGGTTTCGCGCCGGGCAGATTGCCGGAAACGCGCGGCGCATCCTTGTGCGACAGGCCAACCGTTGTGCTCTCCACAAGATTGTCGCGGAAATGGTGATGCACGGCCGAGAGCACCTCACCATTACCGGCGAAATCGACCACTGCAGTCGGGATCAATGCATCGAGACTCGCCACGTTGTCATAGGTGACGGTCTTCTCGAAGAAGCCGGTGCTTTCGACAAAACTCTTGTTCCCCCTCGATGTCAGACCGATGGCAGCCGGTCCTGTGGGTCGGCGGCGGCTCAGGCTGAATCCGAGGCCAAGTCCCGTCTTCGACGAGGCGCTGATCGAAATCACCTGCTTCGCTCCGAAGAAATCATTGTCGGCCAGCCAATCGTCGATGAGGAAGGACGTCGTGAAGAGCGGCCGGAGGATCGGCTCGACATCCTCATGCGCCCGCGCCCCGATCACCCGCGTATAGTTGTTGTAAACCGGGTGAAGCTCGCGGCGATGCTTGTAAAGGTCGAGAAAGCTGCCGGGCGTGATGCGCTCGGGCTGCATCACCAGATAGTTCGCCATTGGCAGATAGCCGAACAGGCGCTCGCCTTCCGGGATCGCCGGGGATTTCGATTTGACGACCCTTGCAAATCCCCAGACCGGAATCATTCCCCAGCCGGCTTGAGCCGGAAAGAAGGCCCAGTAGTTCAGCATGTCGCCGGCAACGGCGTAGGTAATGTTGTTGGCGGTAAGAGCGAATTTCTCGATCTCGACGAGGATTTGCCCATTCTCGATCTCTGCGGACCGGTCGACCCACTGCGACTTCGAAAAATCCTGCCGGTTGACGATCAGTTCCCGAATCTGCGTGCTCATGGCTGCTTCTCCTCCTGGGTCATTTGTCCAATGCAGCTTGGGCCCATTCTGTCACGGAAGCCCCGGCCTTTTTGTGAAATAGCCGTTCACCCGGCAGTCGAATTCTGAACACCTTACCCGCCGCTTGACGGGTGCGGAGGAAACGCAGATAAACTGACACAATGAGTGTCAATATAATGGCAGCCCTTGTGGCGTCAATCGCTTTGAAGGGGACTGGAGAGCTCGATGCATTATGAAAACACGATGCGGCCGAATGACGGGCAGATGGAAGAATTTTTCGCGCGTGCCGGCACCGCGAAGGACGGCCCTGTCGTCATGGTCAATCTGCTGAAATTCCGCGAGCGCGCGGCCTACCCGGATGGCCAAGACGCCAATATCAGTGGCTTCGAGGCCTATACGCGCTATGGCATCGCGGTGAAGGGCATCATCGAGCGGATGGGAGGACGGATGCTCTATGTCGGCGCGGTGGATGGACTGATGATCGGCGAATGCGAGGAACTCTGGGATCAGGTCGCGCTGGTCGAATATCCCTCTCGTGCGGCTCTGCTCGACATGGTCAATTCGGCGGAATACCACGCCATTGAGGTGCACCGGGACGCAGGCCTTGAGGGCCAGATGAATATCGGCGCAAAGACGTTCCTGTCCCTTTGACGACTCCGGAAATCAATCCTTTGCCCTGCCTCTTGTGAGCGGCGGCGACCCGGCGCATCATGTCTTACCGGCCTGTCCCCTTGGGGGGAGGACAGGGCGCAAGGACAAATGCCGGGGAGGGCAGGATGGCGAGGCGGCAAAAGGACGATTTTGGAGCGGGCATTGGCGAGGAAGCGGCGGAAACGCCGAATGTGCTGAGCCCCATTGTCGGCATCAGCCGGGAAGATGTTTTCGCCGCGATCGGGGCAATTGTCGGTGGTGCGGCGCGCCACCCTTTCACTTTCATGCAGCATATCGGCTCGTTCGGCCGCAACGTCGTGGACATTATCGGCGGCGAGAGCAAGTTCGCGCCGGAGCCCAAAGATCGCCGCTTCGTAGACCGCGCCTGGCAGCTCAATCCCGTCTATAGCCGGATGATGCAGGGCTGGCTCGCCTTCCGAAGCGAGATGCATGGCTTCATCAAGTCGCTCGATCTCGATCCGATCGAACATGGCCGCGCTATGCTCGTCGCCGACATCATGATCGACGCGGTCGCGCCGACGAACAGCCTTGTCGGCAATCCTTCTGCCGTGAAGCTTGCGGTCGATACGGGCGGACTCTCGCTGGTACAGGGCCTGCGCCATGCGCTGGACGATCTCCGCCACAATCACGGCATGCCCTCGCAAGTAGACAAGTCGCCTTTCAAGGTGGGCGAGAACATCGCCACGACGGAAGGCGCCGTCGTCTATCGAACGGAAATGCTTGAGCTGCTGCAATATACGCCGAAGACCGGCAACGTCCGCGCCATGCCGCTTCTCTTCGTGCCGCCCCAGATCAACAAATACTACGTGCTCGATCTCACGCCGGAGAAGAGCATGTCGCGCTATCTCGTCGATCAAGGCTTCCAGGTCTTCGTCGTGAGCTGGCGCAATCCCGGCCCGGAGCACCGCGATTGGGGGCTTGCGGACTACGTCTCGGCCCTTGTCGATGTTATTGGCGTGGTCAACTCGATCACCGGCTCGGAAAAAGTGAATATCTCCGGCGGCTGCTCTGGCGGCATCACCACAGCGACGCTTCTGAGCTATCTCGCGGCAAAGAAGGACAAGCGCATCAATTCCGTCACCTTCTGGGTGTGCGTTCTTGATCCCCGCATGGAAGACAGCGACGTCGGTGTGCTGGTCACGAAACGCGGCATCGAGATGGCGCGAAAACGATCGGCGAAGAAGGGCGTTCTGGCGGGCTCCGATCTCTCCCGGGTCTTCGCATGGCTGCGGCCGAACGATCTCATCTGGAACTATGTCGTGAACAATTATCTTCACGGCCAGAAGCCGCCCGCCTTCGATGTTCTTTTCTGGAATAACGACTCCACCAATCTCACGGCGGCGCTTCACTCGGACTATCTCTCGCTCTACGAGACGCAGCCCTTCGCCAATCCCGGCAAGGAGATGATCCTCGGCGAACCGATCGATCTCGGCAAGGTCGATATCGACGCATTCATCGTCGGCGGTGTGACGGACCACATCACGCCGTGGAAAGCCTGTTACCGCACCACGCAAATGCTCAGCGGGAAGCGCGAGTTCGTCCTGTCGAACAGCGGTCACATCCAAGCGATCCTGAACCCTCCCGGGAACCCTAAGGCGAAGTATTTCGTTAACGATAAACTTCCCGCCACGGCGGATGAATGGGCGGCTGGCGCGTCTGAAGTCCAGGGTTCCTGGTGGGAACGCTGGGGTGTTTGGCTCGGGGAGCGATCGGGCGAGCAGGTGCCGGCCCCGAAAAAGCTCGGATCGAGAAAATATCAGCCTATGGATCCCGCTCCGGGCACCTATGTATTAGGCTGAATGTTCCTCGAGTGAGTCGAAAGGCCGGACCCCGAATGAGTGACCGCATCCCGCGCTACCGCGATATAAGGGTGGGCTCGAATCTCCTCCGCACGGCGGTATGGGAAGGCAAGGGGCCGCACCGCGCGCTTCTTTTCTTCAATGGCATCGGTGCGAATATCGAGTTGATCGCACCGCTTGCCGAAGCTTTTCCGGACCGGGATGTGATCGCTTTCGATGCGCCGGGCGTCGGCGGATCGCCTGCTGCCGCCTTTCCCTACCGGCCCTGGCAATTCGCACGCATGGCCGCCGGCATTCTCGATGAACTCGGCTATGGCGAAGTCGATGTCATGGGCGTCTCTTGGGGCGGCGCCATGGCACAGCAATTCGCCTTCCAGTTCGGCAATCGCGTGCACCGGCTCGTTCTCGCCGCCACCTCGGCCGGCTTCTTCATGGTGCCGGGAAAGCCGGCGGCGCTGGCGAAGCTCGCTCATCCGCGCCGCTATATGAATCCCGACTACATGATGCAGCATTTCGAAATGCTCTATGGCGACGAGCAGGACGGCGCCGAGGGACATGCGAAGCGTCTGCGCGCGCCGAGCGTGCGGGGCTATTTCTATCAGCTTCTCGCCGGCATGGGCTGGACGAGCGTCCCTTTCCTGCCGTTCCTGAAGCCGGACACGCTCGTGCTGGCGGGCGAGAACGATCAGATCGTGCCGCAGGTGAACGGGCGGTTCCTCGCCTCGCTCATTCCGGGCGCGAGGCTCGAAATCGTTCCGGGCGGGCATCTTTTCCTGGTTTCCCGAGCCAAGGAAGTCATCCCGCTGATCCGCGACTTCCTTGATGGAGAGCCGAGCCGCCGCCCTTTCGCGCGTAGCGACTTTGCGGGCGAACGGCGCTTCCGCGGCACGCGGCACTCGCCCGCGGGCAAGCCGCATCCAGCTGTCTGATCCCGTTTCGCATTACGGAATTTCCGATATTTCGTCTTGTTCGCCTTCATTCCCCGCGATTACGTTAATGGCAAGCATTAATACGGGAGGGATGAACCATGAGGATCGGAAAGCGCGGCCTTGTACTGATCGCGGGCATAGCCCTTCTGGTGGGAACCGGGGCCGTGCTGTTCAGCCGCTACTGGTATTACCTGCCCGGCATCGTGCAGGCGATCACCGATCCGGTGCAGCCCAACCGCGAGATCGTCTGGGAGGAAGGCCCGGCGGAAGCGGCTGCCCCCGCAAACGAGCGCAAGCCGAACATCGTCGTCATTCTGGTAGACGACATGGGCTTCAACGAACTCACCTATGGCGGCGGCGGTCTCGCGGGCGGCACCGTGCCGACGCCGAACATGAATTCAATCGCTCAGAACGGAGCGGTCTTCTCGAACGGATATGCAGGTAACGCAACCTGCGCACCGTCGCGCGCGGCGATCATGACGGGCCGTTTCGCCACGCGCTTCGGCTTCGAGTTCACGCCTGTGCCGCCTGCCTTTGCGCGGAACATCGCGGTCTTCGCAAACACGGGCGCAGTCTATCACGCGGACCTGGTGAAGGAGACGCCACCCGTCGAGGAAATGAGCGTCCCGCTCAGCGAGATTTACATTCCGCAGATGCTGAAGGAGCAGGGTTACCGCACGCTGATGCTCGGCAAGTGGCACCTCGGGGCCACGGACACCTCGCGCCCGGAAGCGCGCGGCTTCGACGAAGCTCTCGGATTCATGCCCGGTGCGGCGCTTTTCCTGCCGAAGAACCACCCGGATGTCGTCAACTCCATGCAGGACTTCGACCCGATCGACAGGTTCCTCTGGGCCAATCTCCCCTTCGCGATCCAGTATAATGGCAGCAAGCATTTCGAGCCGTCGGAATACATGACGGACTACCTGTCGAACGAAGCCGTGAAGGCAATCCGCGCCAATCGCAACAGGCCCTTCTTCATGTATCTGGCCTACAATGCGCCGCATACGCCGCTGCAAGCGTTGAAGTCCGACTACGATGCGCTGTCGCATATCGAGGACCACACGCTGCGCACCTATGCGGCGATGATCGTTGCGCTGGACCGCGGCATCGGCAAGGTGCTCGATGAACTGCGCGCGCAAGGCCTCGAGGAAAACACCATCGTGATTTTCTCCAGCGACAATGGCGGCGCGAATTATGTGGGCATTTCGGACCTCAACACACCCTATCGCGGCTGGAAGGCGAGCTTCTTTGAAGGCGGCATCCATGTGCCCTTCTTCATGAAGTGGCCGGCCCGGATTCCGGCCGGCACGCGGCTCGAGGATCGGGCGGCGCATGTCGATATCTTTGCGACCGCCGCTGCGGCAGCGGGAGCGAAGCTGCGGGACGACCGTGTCTATGACGGTGTCGACCTCATGCGGCATGTGCGCGGCGAGAGTGTTCCTGACCGACCGCTTTACTTCCGCTCGGGCGGCTATCGGACGCTCTTTCAGGGCGACTGGAAATTGCAGGTCTCGGACCGCCTCGACAGGAAGTGGCTCTTCAACCTTGCCGAAGACCCGACCGAGCAGCACAATCTCGCCGGGGAGAATCCGGAGAAGCTCGCGGAAATGACGGCGGCTCTCGAAGCGGTGGACAACGAGCAGGCCAAGCCTATCTGGCCATCGCTCGTCGAAATGCCGGTCATGATCGATCGGCCGCTCGGTGGCGAGCCGCGCGGCCCGGAGGATGAATTTGTCTACTGGGCGAACTGAGATGAAAGCATGACGGTGCGGCGAAAGCTTCTCATCTCCGGTGTCATCGGTCTCGCGCTGGTGGTGGGGCTCGGCTTCGGCCTCTGGAGTTACGGCGGGCGCGAAGCCGCGCGTCTCGCTGATGCCGGTCCGCTTCGTTGCGACATGGTGGAGCCCGCCGCGTCGTCTCCGCATGAAGGCATGGTCTGGGTGCCGGGCGGCCGCTTCGTCATGGGCGACACCTACTATCCGGAAGAGAGGCCACTGCGCGAAGTGGCTGTCGAAGGCTTTTGGATGGACCGGACCGAAGTGACGAATGCCGAGTTCGCGGCCTTCGTGGAATCGACGGGCTATATCACGGTGGCGGAGCGGCCCGTCGATGCCGCGGCTCATCCGGGCTTGCCGCCGGACATGCGGAAACCAGGCGCTGTCGTCTTCATCATGCCGAACAAGGTGGATGGTTCCGGCAACATCGCCCAGTGGTGGCAATATGTGCCGGGCGCGAATTGGCGCCAGCCCGGCGGTCCGGGTACATCGATTGCGGGGAGAGATCAGTTCCCCGTCACCGCGATCGCCTATCAGGATGCCGTTGCCTACGCGGCCTGGAAGGGACGCGCTTTGCCGAGCGAAGCGCAGTGGGAATGGGCTTCGCGCGAGGCCGATCCAGATGCGCCGAACAGCCACGATCAGCCGCGGGAAGCCAATACCTGGCAAGGGCTCTTTCCCGTCATCAATCTCGCGGAAGACGGGTTCGCCGGCATTGCGCCTGTCGGCTGCTTCAAGCCCAATGCCCTCGGCCTTTACGACATGATCGGCAATCTGTGGGAATGGACGACGGACCCGTTCGCCGGTGCGCCGGGCATGCGGGTCATCAAGGGCGGATCCTGGCTCTGCGCCCCGTCCTATTGCGTCCGCTACCGGCCGGGGGCGCGGCAGCCGCAGGAAGAAGACCTGGCCACCACGCATCTCGGTTTCCGGACCGTTCTCGCCGCGCCCGCTCCCTGAAGGTAAGGACAGGGAGACTTTCCGTCGTTTGAGCGTTGTAGGACCATAACCTCAACCTCTGCGGGAAGTTCCATGCCGCCTCGCGGAAATCAAGCTTCTGCTGCCGAAAGTGCCGAACCGGGAAGCATTCTCCGTCCGGGACACAATGTCTGGCGCGTGGAGCAGGCAGATCGCGCAAGCCTGCTCGTCGATGCAGCGGCTTATTTCGGCGCTCTGCGCCAGGCGATGCTTGCAGCCGAAAGAAGCATCGCGATTGTTGGCTGGGACATCGACAGCCGCACCAAGCTCGTCGGCCCTTCGGGCAAGGCGGATGATGGTTTCCCTGAATGTTTCGGCGAATTTCTGACAGCCCTGGCAAAGCGCAGGCCGTCGCTGAAAATCTACCTGTTGCTCTGGGACTATTCGGTCATCTACGCCATGGAGCGCGAGGCGCTGCCTGCCATTCCCTTGCGCTGGACGACACCCTCGAACATCGATCTCTGTCTTGACGACGACGTGCCGCTCGGCGCTTCGCAGCACCAGAAGATCGCGGTGATCGATGGCCGTCTCGCCTTTTCGGGCGGACTCGACATTACCATTCGCCGTTGGGATACCTGCGAACACGACCCGGACAATGCGCAGCGCCTCGACCCTGCCGACAAGCCCTACAGGCCCTTTCACGATGCGCAGCTCATGGTGGATGGCGCCGCCGCAGGCGCGCTTTGCGATCTGGTGACGGATCGGTGGGAGAACGCCGCCTGTGAAAACATCGACCTGTCGCCGGGACGAAACGACCCCTGGCCTGCCGAGGTCGAGCCGGATGTAACATCCGTTCGTGTCGGCATTGCCCGCACCATCGCGCCGAGTTCCGGCGGTCCGGACTGCCGCGAAGTGGAAAGACTGTTCCTCGACATGGCACGGCAGGCGGAACGCTGGATATATATCGAGAACCAGTTCCTGACCTGTACCGGCTTCGCTCATGAGGTGGCGAAGAGAATGCAGGAGAAGCCGGAACTTGAACTGCTGCTTGTGGCGCCCATGACGCACGATACCTGGCTGGAGCATCAGACCATGCTCGCGGGCCGCATTCGCTTCATGGGAATCCTGCGGGAGGCGGGCGTCGTCTCGCGCACGCGCCTTGTCTATCCCTGGGTAAAGGGCGAGGGCGACGAAACAGATGTCATGGTTCACTCCAAGGTGATGATCGTCGACGACCGCTTCCTGCGCGTCGGGTCGGCCAATCTCGCCAATCGCTCCATGGGCACCGACACGGAATGCGACCTCGTCATCGAGGCTGCGGATCAAGAGGATCGTGCGGCCGTCGCCGGTGCGCTTGCCACCCTTCTCGGCGAACATTGCGGTGCATCCCGCGAGGAGATGGCCGCGCTCATCGATACGAAGGCCTCGCTCTTTGCTGCGATGGATGCCTGCGCCTCGGAGCGTCGCGGCCTTCGCCCCGTCGAAGACGACGAAGTACCCTACAGGAAGGAACTCGCCGCCATCGAAACCGTCGCAGATCCCGGCCGGCCCATCACCGCGGGCGAACATCTGGCCGACATCGTGGCGTCGCCGCAAGACCGGAAGGGTCTCTCCGCGCTCGCGAAGGCGGCCATACTGGTGCTGGCGATCGTCGGCATCGGGCTTCTGTGGAAATACACGCCCCTCTCTGACTACGCCGACCCGGACATGCTGCGCGAGACATTTACCGGCATAGCGGCCAGTCCTTTTGCAGGTCTCATTGTTCTTGCAGCCTATGTTGTGGGCGGCTTCATTGCCTTTCCGCTCACGGCGCTCATCGTGGTGACGGCGGGCACATTCGGCCTTTGGCCCGGCCTCCTCTATGCCGGTGTGGGATCGATGTCGAGCGCGCTTGCGACCTACGGCGCGGGCCGCGGTCTCGGCCGCAAGGCCCTTCGCAATATTGTCGGCCCGCGCATGAACCGTATCGGCAAGGGCATCGGCAAGAGCGGCGTTCCGGCGATTGCAGCCACTCGTCTTGTCCCTATCGCGCCTTTCACACTGGTCAATCTCGTTGCCGGCGCCCTGCGCATTCCCGTGCTTGACTATGCGCTCGGCACCATGCTCGGGCTTGCGCCGGGCATCGTGGTCTTGTCGGTCATGGGCGACCGGGTATTCGCCTTGCTGGCTAATCCCTCCTTGCTCGATCTTGCGCTTGTCATCGTCGCCTTCCTCTGCTGGATCGGCCTCGCTTTCGGTCTCCAGCGTCTCATCACGAAATGGCGGCAATCGGACTGATGCGCCAGACGATCCGCCTCCTGAGCTGGAATATTCACGGTGGTATCGGCGCCGATGGCCGCTTCGATCTGGCCCGTATCGTCCGCCTCATCGAACGCCACGATCCGGACGTGATCGCGCTTCAGGAGGTCGACTCGCGTGGCCGGGCGGGCGATGCCGCGCCCGTCGCCTTTCTGAGTCAGTCGCTTGGCGAGCATGCAGCCGAAGCGCGCACGATTTCCGCGCCGGACGGACATTACGGTCATTGCGTCATAAGCCGTTTTCCGCTCGGCGACATTCGCGTCGAGGACCTTTCCTTCATCTCGCGCGAACCGCGCTGCGCGATCGTATCGAGCATCGAAACCCCCGGCGGCACCTTCCGCCTCGTCACGACACATCTCGGCCTGAGCATCGTGGAGCGCCGGGCGCAGGCGAAACGGCTCGCCGCCCTCGCCTGCGAGGGGAAGGGGCCTTGTATCGCGATGGGGGATTTCAACGACTGGTTTGCCTTCGGCCATGTCCGGCGGCGGCTGAAGCGCGTCATGCCGCAGCGGACGATGGAGAGGACGTTCCCGGCCGCATGGCCATTGCTGCGCCTGGACCGCATTTACTGCGCGGCTCCCGTGCGCTTGGTCGCGAGCTGGACCGATCCAGAAGCAGCATCCGCTTCGGATCATCTTCCTGTCATCGCGGATGTAATGCTCGCCTGAACCTCAGCGGCGCTGTGTTCCGTCCAGCGTCAGCAAGTCACCATAGAGCTCCGGCCGCCGGTCGCGGAACACGCCCCAGTTGACGCGCTGGCGGCGGTTGCGCTCGATGTCAAAGGTAGCGGTGAGAATTTCCTCTTCATGCTCGCTCGCTTCGGCCACCTTTGCGCCCGTCGCATCCGTGATGAAGGACGATCCGTAGAAAGTGATGGCGCAGCTTTCTCCCTCTTCCCGTCCGATCCGGTTCGAGGCAACGACGGGAATGAGGTTGGCAGCGGAATGGCCCTGCATCGTCCTTTGCCAATGATCCCGCGAATGGATGGTCTCGTCGTGCGGTTCCGAGCCGATCGCCGTCGGATAGAGGATCACGTCAGCGCCCTTGAGGGCGAGCACACGCGCCGCTTCCGGAAACCACTGATCCCAGCATATAGCCGCTCCAATGCGCCCATGCCGCGTATTCCAGACATGGAATCCGGTGTCTCCGGGATTGAAATAGTATTTTTCCCGGTATCCCGGCCCGTCGGGAATATGCGACTTGCGGTAGACGCCGAGGATTTCGCCGCTGTCGATCATCACGAGCGAGTTGTATTGCGCGATGTTGGCCCGTTCGTAGATCGAAATGGGCAGGACGATGCCATATTGTGCCGCAAGGGAGCGCATGTGGTGCACGGCGGGATTCTCGCTGATGGGCAAAGCGAGATGCATCAGATCCGGCTCGGTGTCCTTGCAGAAATATGGCGTCTCGAAGAGCTCCTGGAGCAGCACCACCTTCGCGCCGCGTTCCGCGGCTGCCCGCACCAGCTTTTCCGCCCGCGCGATGTTCTCGTCGCGATCCCGGCTGCAGGCCATCTGTGTTGCCGCTACTGTCAATTCTGTCATTTAGAACTCCTGCCAACTCGCGTCCCTGCGGGCAAACGCCGCGCTCCAAGCTCTGGCTTCAGGCTTGACGCAGCCTCCCGCGTTGAGCCAAATATCCATAGGTAAAATGTGAGTATCAGGCTGCCTCGTTTTGCAAGCGGATGATCCTGCGGGACCGTGGCAAGGTAAAGGGGGGAGAGAATGCTCAAGCATTTCATTCATACGCTCGATTTCTCGAAGGAGGAATTGCTGCGGATGATGGAACTGACCTCCATTCTCAAGCGGGCCGACAAGGATGGCGCCTGTCCGCGTCTCCTTTCAGGGGCCTCTCTCGGCATGATCTTCGAAGAGCCTTCCACGCGCACCCGCGTTTCCTTTGAAGTGGCCATGACGAAGCTTGGCGGCCACGCGCTTTATCTTCGTCCCGGAGAAGTCCATCTCGGTGCGCGCGAGTCAATTGCCGATACGGCCCGGGTCGTTTCCCGCATGGTCGACGTCGTAGAGGCGCGCACGCTGAAGCACGAGACGGTTCTGGGCCTCGCCAAATACGCCACCGTTCCCGTGATCAACGGTCTCACAGACTTCAATCATCCGACGCAGGTGCTTTGCGACGTCTTCACCATGATGGAGCACGCCCCGAAGGGAAAGGATCTCGAGGAGCTGAAAGTCGTCTTTGTGGGAGACGCGACCAATGTCTGCGTTTCTCTGATGCACATCTGCGCCCGCCTCGGCATGTCGTTCATGCAGGCCGCCCCCGCGAAGTACCAGATCACCGAAGAGAGACGGGCAGCCGTTCGCGATGCATCCCATGAGTCCGGCGCAAGAATCGCTTTCTCGGAAGACCCGGTCGCCGCCGTCGCCGATGCCGACTTCATCTATACGGACCTCTGGTGGTGGATTGGCCAGGAGAGCGAGATTCCCGATCGTCAGGCAGCCTTCATGCCGAAATATCAGGTGAACGCCGCCCTCATGGCTCATGCCCCTGCCGGCGCACGTTTCATGCATTGTTTGCCCGCATCGCGCGGGGTCGAGGCGACGGACGAGGTTATGGATGGGGCGCAATCGATCATTCTCGATCAGTCGGAGAACCGACTGCATACCGAAAAGGCGCTTCTCGTCTGGTTCGTCTATCCGCGGCTGAAAAGGCCGTCGGATGCTCTGCTCGCCCGTCATCGCGGGATAGCCGAGGATTTCCTGTCCGACTTCCTGTGATGCGTGAGACGCGGCAGCTGACCTGCCGACGCTGACTAGCTTCCACATTCGGGGGAAAACAAATGACCGATATCTCCGCTTCCGCGCATCCTCGCGGCTACAAGAAAGTCATGCGCAGCCTCGACCTGACCCTGTTCACGGTCTGCGCCATTCTCGTGATCGACCAGCTGGCGGCTTCCGCCGCGATCGGCCCCCAGGCCGTCTTCTGGTGGATTTTCACGATGATATTCTTCTTCATTCCTTACGGCCTCATCACGGCCGAGCTCGGCAGCACCTATCCCGATCAGGGCGGTATTTATGCCTGGGTTCGCCGTGCCTTCGGCGCGCGCTGGGGCGGACGGACGGCATGGCTATGGTGGATAAACGTCGCTCTCTGGCAACCCTCGGTCTTCATTCTCTTCGCCGGAATATTTGCGGCGCTTTTCATGCCGGATCTCGGCCTCTGGATACAGATCGCCATCGCGATTGCGCTCACCTGGCTCACCGTCTGGATCAACATTGTTCGCCTCGACGTCGGCAAATGGGTGCCTAATCTCGGTGCGGTCTTCAAGGTCGCGATCATGCTGGTCATCGGCATCGGCGGCTTCGTCTATGCCGCAAATCACGGTGTAGCGAACGAACTCTCGCTCTCGAGCATGGCGCCCAGCTGGGGCGTCACGCTCGCCTTCCTGCCGGTCATTGTCTACAACTTCATGGGTTTCGAACTCATGTCGGGAGCAAGCGCCGAAATGAAGAACCCGGCGCGCGACGTTCCGTTGACTATCGCCGTCTCTGGCATCCTGATCGCGGCATTCTATCTTTTCGCAACGATCGGCATTCTGATCGCGCTTCCCCTCGACGAAATCAATCTTGTCAGCGGCATCGTCGACACATTGCGCGTCCTGCTCGGTGAGGGCGGTATTGGCGGTACACTCGTGATCCTGTTCGGTGTGATGGCGCTTTACTCGTTTCTCGCCAACATGGTCACCTGGACGATGGGCGCAAATCGCTCTGCCGCGGAGGCAGCGCTCGACGGCAATCTGCCGGGTATGTTCGCGCGGCTTCATCCCGAGCATAAGACACCCGCCAATGCCGCCATCGTGACGGGCGTCGTCACGACGGCGGTGATCGTGATCTATGGGCTGCTGGCGGCGGACGCGGAGGACCTGTTCTGGACGTTGTTCGCCTTCTCCTCGATTATTTTCCTTCTTCCTTATCTCGCCATGTTCCTCGCCTTCTTGCGGTTGCGCCGCGTCGATGCGGATCGTCCAAGGCCTTATCGTGTGCCGGGCGGGCAAGGGGCGGCTGTTGCTCTCGGACTCCTCTGCATGGCCTTTATCGTGCAGGCCATTGTCTTCTTCATCTACACACCCGGCGAGTTCGATCCGGCCTATGCCGGCTCGATCATTGCCGGGGTTGCCGTCACTGTCGCGGTCGGAGAGTTTCTGGTACGCCGGGCGGGTAGGGGAAATAACGGCGGCTGAGTGAAAGGGACGGCACCATGGCGCGATTGCTGAAAAGCACGCCGAAGGATGACGGATTCCGGATGCCCGGCGAGTTCGAGCCGCACGCGGGAACATGGATGCTTTGGCCCGAACGTCCCGACAACTGGCGCCTCGGTGCCAAACCGGCACAAAATTGTTTCGTCTCCGTCGCCTCGGCGATCGCGCGCAGCGAACCTGTGACGGTCGGTGTCTCGCCGCGTCAGTTCGCGAATGCCCGTGCCATGCTGCCGTCGCAAGTTCGGGTTGTGGAAATCACCAGCGACGATTCATGGATGCGCGATTGCGGCCCCACTTTCGTCGTCGATGGGGCAGGCGCCGTTCGCGCGATCGATTGGGTGTTCAATGCCTGGGGCGGTCTCGACGGCGGTCTGTACTTCCCTTGGGACCAGGACGATCTGGTCGCTTCCAAGGTCGCCGAAATCGAGCGCGTGGACCGCTACCGGGCGCCTATCGTGCTCGAAGGCGGCTCCATCCATGTGGATGGCGAAGGCACGCTCATGACCACCGAGGAATGCCTGCTCAACCCGAATCGCAATCCTGGCCTCTCCCGCGAGGAAATAGAGCGGATACTTGCCGACTATCTCGGCATCGAGAAAACCGTCTGGCTCGGCCGAGGCGTCTTTAATGACGAGACGGACGGGCATGTGGACAATCTCTGCTGCTTTGTGCGGCCGGGCGTCGTCGCGCTTACCTGGACGGACGATACCAGCGATCCGCAATACGAGATTTCAAAGGACGCCTATGAACGTCTTTCTCGATCCACCGACGCGCGCGGTCGCAAGTTTGAAATTCACAAGCTTCATCAGCCGGGCCCCCTTTTCATGTCGGAAGAGGAAAGCCGCGGCGTCGATGTGGTGGAGGGAACGGAGCCGCGTTTGCCCGGCGCTCGGCTTGCCGGCTCCTATGTGAATTTCTACATCGCGAATGGTGTGATCGCGCTGCCTGTTTTTGACGACAGCCACGATGAAAATGCCATCGCGCAGCTTGCCGCGCTATTCCCAGAACGCACGGTCGTTCCCGTGCCTGCGAGAGAGATACTTCTCGGCGGAGGCAATATCCACTGCATCACCCAACAGCAGCCAGCGCCCCGAAAGCGCACGGGTTAGACCATGCGCATACTTGTGGCGATTGGCGGCAATGCTCTTCTGAAACGCGGGGAAATGCTGGATATCGGCAACCAGCGCCGCAACATGGGCGAAGCGGCCGCCGCGCTTGCCGCGATTGCGCGCGAACATGAAGTGGTTCTTGTGCATGGAAACGGGCCGCAGGTCGGCTTGCTTGCTCTGGAAGCCGATGCCTACAAGGATGCGCCGCCCTATCCGCTGGATGTGCTCGGCGCGGAATCGCAAGGCATGATCGGTTATGTCATCGAAGAAGCGATGCGCCGGGCCCTGCCCGAGCGTGACATCGTGACGGTGCTCACGCAAACACTGGTCGATCCGGACGATCCCGCCTTTGCGCGGCCCACAAAACCCATCGGACCCGTATATGACGACGCCACGGCGAAAGCGCTCGCTGTTGAGCGAGGCTGGGCTGTCGCGAGAGACGGAAAGGGCTGGCGCCGCGTGGTTGCCTCGCCCGCGCCGCGTCACATCGTCGAGATCGGTGCGATCCGCAAGCTCGTCGAAAAGGGGTGCCTCGTCATTTGCGCAGGCGGCGGCGGCATTCCGGTGCGCGCAGGTGCAGGCGGCGCGCCCGAAGGCGTCGAAGCCGTCATCGACAAGGACCTCGCGGCCTGCCTTCTTGCAATCGAACTCAAGGCACAAGCCCTGCTGATCCTCACCGATGTCGACGGTGTCTATAAGGATTGGGACACGCCGGCAAGGAAGCGCCTTTCTGCTATTGGTGCGCGCGATCTCGACCCATCGACCTTCGCCGAAGGCTCCATGCGCCCGAAGATCGAGGCGGTTCGCCGCTTCGCGATCGAAACCGGACAGCCTGCCTTTATCGGCACTCTTGCCGATGCCGGTGGAATTCTCGACGGACGGTCCGGTACTCGCATCGAGCCCTGAGGCAAGCGGCTGTCGCCGGCCCTGCCAACTGCGATCCCCGCCTGATAGACTGCGCCGTAGCGGCGGGTGGTAGAGCCCGTGGAATCGGGTAGCGATGGTTTTGGTTACGTCAGGTGAGAGTGAGAGCAAGGCGGTTGCCGGGACCGGACCTGCGGGTTTTCACGTCCTTCCGCCACCGCCGCCGCCCGCGCGCCTCTGGACGCGCGAACTGGTGATCGCCGTCGGCCTTGCCCTTGCGATCAATATTCTCCTCCTCCTGCCGCTCCTTTTCGGGGCGCCGCCCTCCATGCCCCCGGCGGAAGGACCGGCTGCCATAGAAGTCGAGATCGTTCCGCCGCCACAGCCTGACCCGCAACCTGAACCGGAGCCACGACCGGAGCCGCAAGCACCTTCAAACCCCTTCCACTTCGGTTCGGATGAGGAACACGAGCAGCTGGGCGACGCCGAACGAGCAGGGAGAGATACGCCGCGCCCGCTTGAGGAGGCGCCGGAGAGGGCAGCACGGCCGGAACGAGCGGAAGCGCCGGAGCGCCTGCCCGACTGGGCACAGACCATCGAAAGAAGCTACAGCGGCAGCAGCATCGATGGGGGAAGGGAAGTGGGCAGGGGAGATGCCTATGGACGAATGCTCAGGCGTCGGCTCAACGAGAACCTCGTTCTGCCGCCGGGATTGGAGGGCGCCCGCATCGTCCCGCCTCAAGCCAATGTGTCCTTCGACCGCTCGGGTAAACTTGTGGCCCTCGTGCTCGTCCGCTCGTCAGGCTCGCAGGCGCTTGACCGGGCGATGCTAGAAGCCATCACCAGGTCGTTCCCGGTGCCGCCCATCCCCGCCCATATCACCGAGAATGTCGTAACTCTGCCGCTCACTCTCGATTTCCAGTGATCTTCGGGTCTTTGCCCTGTCGAAGGCCCTACCCACCCTTTAGGGTGGGTAGGGGTGGGGGAAACTGTATCAGCATGCGACGCTTGAAACGCTGCCTGGGGAGGAAAGCGTGCTGAGACAGTTAAGTAACTGGATTCGAAGGGAAAAATCCTCGGATTCCGTAGCAGGGGGAGGAGCAGCGGTGGGCAAGATTGCGCGGCATTGGTACTTCAACAGGCGCCCGAAGGACGTAATCGAGGCCGACACGCTGGTTCTGCGCGAGGATCCTGTACCCGCCGTTGAGCCTGGTCAGATACTCGTCCGCAGCCTCTATATGTCTCTTGATGCGACCAACCGCGTCTGGCTGAGCGACTGGGACACCTATATGGACCCGCTGCCCATCGGCGCGCGGATGCTCGGCTTCATCCTTGGCGAAGTGGCGGAATCGCAAAATCCCGCCTTTCCGAAAGGCTCGCTTGTGACCGGCCTCGGCACCTGGTCGGACTGGATCGTGACCGACGCGGAGGGATGGGCGCCCTTTCCCCGGCCGGAAGGCATTCCGCTTTCCGATGCCTTCGGCATCCTCGCCGTTGCCGGCCCCACGGCCTATGTCGGCCTCCTCGAAATCGGCAAGCCGGAGCCCGGCGATACGATCGTCGTCACGGCGGCGGCAGGCGCCGTCGGCGCGCTTGTCGGCCAGATTGCGAAGCTGCATGGCTGCCGCGTCGTCGGCGTCGCAGGCTCCGACGAAAAATGCAGATGGCTGAAGGACGACCTTGGCTTCGATGCCGTTATCAACTACCGCAAAGAGAATTTGCTCGATGCGCTGAAGCGCGAGGCGCCGAACGGGATCGACGTGCAGTTCGAGAATGTCGGTGGCGATCAGCTCGATGCCGGTCTCACGCTGATGAACGAAGGAGGGCGGGTCGTCATCTGCGGTCTCATTTCGACCTATAATTCGTCGGACCCCGTGCCGGGGCCCTATATGTTCCGCAATGTCATCATGAAGCGCCTCACCATTCAGGGCTTCGTCATTCTGGACTACGCGGCCCATTTCCCTGAGTACCATGCGAAGCTCATCGAATGGATGCGCTCGGGTCAGCTCAAATACCGCATCCATATCGAAGACGGACTGGAGAATGCAGTGGATGCGCTGCGCATGCTCTACACCGGCGGCAACAATGGCAAGCTGATGGTGCGCATCGGACGGGAAGCCGCCTGAGGCTCCCCTGAAAAGCCCCGCGGCAAGCGGGCTCGCGGATGGAAAAACCATCTGTCGTCCTTGGAGGAGGAGGGGCCAATGGCAAACGCATTGGAACCGGATATGTCGGGGGCGGAGCTGAAAGAGGGCGGAGAATCGGCGTCCGTCTTGCCGATGGCGCGTAGTCGCGCCGCATCGGCGAACAATCTTGTGCTGCGGAAATTTCAACTCGATCGGTTGAAAAATCATGCGGCGGTCAGGTTGATTGTCGTGCAAGCGCCAGCAGGCTTCGGGAAGACAACGCTTCTGCGCCAATATTGCGCGAGGCGCGAGGCGGATGGCGTTGCCGTTGCCTGGCTGCACCTTGAATCCTACTACTCAGATCCATCGCGTTTCCTGCGACTTCTGTGCGAAGCCGTGCTCGCGTCCGCATCGGATGATGCACGTCCTTCTCTTTCAGACAGTTCCTCAGCTTCAGTACAGGATTTCCTACGCTGCGTGCGCGCTGTTCCGGTCGAGCTGGTTATCGTCATCGACAATTTTGAACAGGCGTCCCATCCCGGCATGGAAGCTGTCATCGCGCAGCTCGTACGCGTTCTTCCCAAGGGCGCACAGCTCTGTATCGGCACCCGCGTCGTGCCGGCGATCAATCTGCCACGACTGCAACTGCGCGAACAGGCTGTGGTGATAAATGTGGAAGGGCTACGCTTTCGGGCAAACGAAACGGCGGAGTTCTTCCGTGAGTTCCGAGACATATCGGAAGCCGAGGTCGATCGATACCAGACGGCGACCGACGGCTGGCCGGCCGCGCTTCAGTGCATCCGGCTTTCCATGCGTGGACGATCGGCGCGCGCCCGCTCGCTTCCTGCGTCCGGCGTCACGCCTGATCTCATCGATTTTCTCGCGACCGATGTCTTCGAGAATCTTTCGGCGGATTTTCAGCGTATCTTGCTCGAGGCCTGCATGCCGGAGCGCATCTGTCCGGAATTGTTGGAGCACATTTCGGGGCGCGGCGATGCCGTTGCTTGCCTGAACGAAATCGAGCACCTCGGTCTTTTTCTTACGCCGGTGGATATGGAACGGCGCTGGTTTCGATTTCACACGGTCTTCCGTCAGGTTCTGCTCACGCGCCTTCGCCGCGAAATGTCGGAAACGCAGGTTCTGGCCCTTCACAAGAAGATCGCAGGCTGGTACGGGGAGCATGGCTTCAGCGAAGAGGCGATCCTCCACTACATCGAGGCGACAGACGAAGAAGCGGCCGCCGGGCTTCTCAATACCGTCATTGAACGTCTCGTCAGCGAGGAGCGGCTCGACCTCATCGTGCGTTATGCCGATCGGCTCTCACTCGACACTCTGCGGAAATATCCCCGCATCCTCAATGCGGCGATCGTCGCCTATGGTTTCAGGCGCGATTTCGCAAAGGCGAACCGTATAATCGCATTACGCAAGGCGGAGCTCGAAAAGAATAACGCATCGCGCGAGGATTGGGGTGTTCACAACTATACCCGCATCTTCCCAATTGCAGCGCAGGACCATGTTGCGGAGATCGGTCGCGCCGGCACCGAGGTCATGGAACAGCTCGCCGATCGCCCCGGGCTTGAATATGCGGTCGCGCTCAATGCGCGTGCTTACTGGCTTTACCTGAACAGCCGCTTCGAGGAAGCGCGCGATATGCTCGCACAGGCTCGCGCACTGCACGACGAAGCACACAATCTTTTTGGTCTCTCATACTGCGAATGGATTCACGCGAATGTTCTTGCCGCCCAAGGCGGTAACGAAGAAGCGCTGAAAAGCCTCAAGCAGGCCTATGTCCACAACGAAGAATGCGCAGCTGCGAGTGTAGCTGCTGGCTCTGTTATCGCCGCCTGCCTCGCCGAAACGCTCTATGAGAAAAATTGCATAGTGGAGGCGGAGACCCTGCTCCACGATCATCTTCTGCTCCTCGAGCAGCAGGCAATTGTGGAGCCGCTGGCACTTGCCTTCCTCACCATGGCGCGTATAGCGAATTTGCGTGGGGAAGAGCGGGAAGCCGAGGAAGTGCTGGACCGGATGATGTATCTCGGTCATCGCTACAACCTCCGCCGACTCGTTGTCTATGCCAAGGCGGAACTTGTCCGCCAGGCGACGCTGGCGGGGGACCTCGACAAGGCACGCACGCGGTTTGCGGGCCTCACCTCCGGCGACGGTGAAAACGACGACGAGCTCATGTTCCATGCAGGCGAAACGGAAGCACAAACCGTTACCGAAGCGCGGCTCCTTATCCTCTCCGGCCGCCATGCCGACGCGCGGGCTTTGTTGCAGCCCGCGGCACGTAAGGCGCGCCTCCAGCGTCGCATGCGTCGCTTCATGAAGCTGAACCTTCTGCTGGCGATCTCACTCAATGTCGAAGGACAGGTGAATGCGGCACGCCGTGCGTTCATCGAGGCGCTTCGTATTGGCGCGCCTGACCAGTTCATCCGCCTGGTCCTTGACGAAGGCCCCCAGGCCGTCCGCCTGCTTCATGAGGCACGTCAGGCGCTGCCGAAGTTTCCCGATCTGCCGCAGAAGGATCTCGTCTCGGCATATCTCGACCGTCTGCTTGCCGAGGCAGGCGAGTTCACGCCGGTTGTCATGCCGGAACAGGAGTTTGATGACGAGGAGGCCGGCGCGCCTCTGCTCGAGGACCTGACGGAGCGTGAAAGAGAGATTCTGCGTCTCGTCTCGAACGGATTTTCCAACAAGGCGCTCGCCGATCGCCTTTCCCTGTCCACCAACACGGTCAAATGGCATCTGCGAAACATCTTCGAGAAATTGCAGATCAGCAACCGCATGCAAGCCGTTTCGGTCGCGCGTCATTTCGGCCTGATCGACTAGGAAATTCCATCCTTTCGGGTGGGGAAGGGGTGTCCAGCTGCACGTACTGTCCTCTCATAAAGCGGCGCATTGTCTCCATGGCATCGCCGGAAAGAGACGGGGAGGAACTGGCGGTGGGGCTTCTTGTAAGCATCGATAATGGCGGTACGTTGACGGATGTCTGCGCGACCGACGGAATTTCCACGATCCATGCGAAGACGCTGACCACGCCGCACGACCTGACTGAATGTTTCGTGAAGTGCCTCGAAGCACTGTCGGAGAAGATCGACGGTGAAGTGGACCTGCCAAAGCTCGTCGGTTCCATCGACTATATCCGCTATTCCACCACGCAGGGTACGAACGCCATCGTGCAGCGCAAGGGACCGCGTGTCGGCCTTCTTGCCGATGATGATGCCGCGGCCACGGACGCGATGAATGCCTCACCTGCTCTCTTCGAAGCCTTCGTTGGCGACCGAGTACGCCAGGTTTCGCCCGGGGCCGCGTCGGTCAATCCGGCAGAGCTCGTTACCGCCGTATCGAAGCTCGTTTCCGCTGGTGCAAGCCGTATCGTCATTGCCTTTGCAGGAGCGGATGCCGCGGCGCGCGAAAAAGCGGCGAAGCGTGTCCTCTATCGTGCTTTCCCGCGCCATCTTCTGGGCGCGGTGCCGCTTCTCTTTTCGACGGAGCTCACTCATATCGGTACGCTGGAGCAGCGGGTCTGGACAAGCGTTCTCAACGCCTTCCTTCATCCTGCAATGGATACTTTTCTATACAACGCTGAAAATCGGCTGCGCGAACATCGCGCGCGTAAACCGCTTCTGATTTTCCGCAATGACGGGAACTCGACGCGGGTCGCAAAGACAGTCGCGATCAAGACCTATTCCTCCGGTCCGCAAGGCGGGGTGGTGGGCGGTGAGGTCTTGCTCAGGCATTACGGCATTCCTGCCGCCGTCTCCATCGACATTGGCGGCACGACGACCGACATCGCCATGTTCGAAGATGCATCCGTCACGGTCTCCCAGGCAGGCCATATTGAAGGCGCGCCGGTTTCCATCCCTCTTTCCGCTATCGAGAGCATCGGCGCGGGCGGCGGCTCCATCATTCGCGCGGATGGAGGTCAGATTCTTGTAGGACCGGAAAGTGTGGGTTCTGCGCCAGGGCCTGCCTGCTTTGCGCGCGGGGGCACCAAGGCCACAATGACGGACGCTTTCCTCGCGCTCGGCATTCTCGATCCCGTCTCATATTTCGGCGGTCGCATGCCGCTCGA
This sequence comes from Parvibaculum sp., assembly GCA_019635955.1. Taxonomy (GTDB): domain Bacteria; phylum Pseudomonadota; class Alphaproteobacteria; order Parvibaculales; family Parvibaculaceae; genus Parvibaculum. The sequence continues at coordinate 37,966 of JAHBYL010000004.1, read as the reverse complement.
TCGCGAGCGCGCCGAACGCGCCATCATGGCCCATGTCGGCGAACCGTTGGGTCTGACGCTTGCTGAGGCGGCAAACGCCATGGCCGATGCCTATCATGCGAAGATCGCCGGACAACTGTCGAATTTCGCCGCGAAGAATAAGGGGGCCTCGCTGCTCGCCTTCGGTGGCGCAGGTCCCATGTCGGCCTGCGGCGTTGCCGAAATGGCTGGTCTCGACACCGTGCTCATCCCCAAATTCGCGGCCGTCTTCAGTGCCTATGGCATCGCCTTCTCCGATATCGAGCATAGCTACATGGCAGAACTCGCGGCCGGCCGCGACGATGCCGTGGAAGTAGCGAAAGCAAATCTCATGGAGCAGGCTCGCCGCGGCATGTTGGCCGAAGGATTCGATCTCGCGGAATGCAGCCTCGACTATGCCGTGCTCACGAAGAACGGCGCCGGCTACACGCGAGCGAGACTCAACGGAATACATACTGGCGAGAACACGGAATCCTGGCTTGAGCTGCGGGTGACCAAACCGATCGAGAAGATCGGCCTCGGCGACCCGGTATGCGAGGAGCGCCGCAAGGCGGAAGCTGCCGGCACCCGCAAGGGAGTCACCGACCTGCCGCTTTTCCGCCTCGATGATCTGAGCCCAGGCGACTGGCACGAAGGCCCTTGCCTCGTCGAGGAAGCCTTCTTTACCGCGCATGTGCGTGAAGGCTGGCGCTTTGTCGTCAGCGGCAACGGCGACTTGCTGCTGAAGCGCTGATCGCCGATTTGGGAGGAATGAATGAAAGTTTTCATCACATCGATGCTCAACATCGATCTCTACAGCGAACGCTGGGAATGTGCGAGCTGTGGTCATGATATCGGCGATGCGCGCGGCAGCTACAAGAAGGGCTTGCTGGTCCGCGATCGCGATCCGTCTGAAATTCACGCGCCGATCCTCGACGCTGCGAAGTACGACTTTACATTCGCGCCGGACCCGGAATGGTGCCGCATCCTCGAATATTGCTGTCCGAATTGCGGCCGGCTCGCGGAAGTCGAGTATCTGCCGCCCGGGCACCCTCCTGCGCATGACATCGAACTCGATATCGACGCACTGAAGGCGCAATGGGCGAAGCGCGAACCTCTCGACAAGCCGGTCCTCGGGCCGGATTTCGTAGCACCGCCTCATTCGCACTGATCGACAAGCAAGAGGAACGGAACATATGCGCCGCGTATCGGTGGACATTGGTGGAACCTTCACGGATTGCTCGCTCGTCTGGGACGATGTTTATGTCGAGGCGAAAGCCCTGACGACGCATCAGAACCTCGCGCTCGGTTTCAATGCCTCGCTTAAGATGGCCTATGAGCAGCTCGGTCTTTCGCTCGAAGAAGTGATGCGCGAAGTGGATAGCGTTCGCTACGCAACGACACTCGGCACCAATGCGCTGATTGAGCGTCGCGGCCCTCGCGTCGGCCTGCTGGTTACGGCGGGTTTCGAGGCGATGGTGCCCTTGAGCCGCGGCCGCGGCTATGGCGAGGGCCTGCCGGACCGGCTCCGTCGCGATCTGCCGATGGCGCAGCGTCCGTCGCCGCTTGTTCCCGTTCAGATGATCGTTGGCATCCGCGAGCGTGTCGCCGAAACAGGCGAGATCATCATGGCTGTGGACCCGGAAGACGTACGCACTCGCGTGCGCCAGCTGGTCGACAATGGCGTTCAGGCCTTCGTCGTCTCGCTGGTGAATGCTGTGGTGCAGCCGGAACATGAGTTGCTCGTCGAGGAAATCATTCGCGACGAGTTCCCCGAACATCTGCTCGGCTCCGCCCCGATCGTACTGTCGCACAAGGTGGGTGGCCGCAAGGGAGAATATGCGCGCAGCTCATCCGCGATCATCGACGCCTTCCTGCACAATGCCATGTATCACGGCCTGTCGACGCTGGAGCTCAACCTCCGCGACAATGGCTACCGCAAGCCCATGCTCGTTATCCACAACTCGGGCGGCATGGCGCAGCTGAATTCGACCGATGCGCTGCAGACCATCCATTCGGGTCCGGTCGCAGGCATCCATGCCTCCGAGCATCTCGCTGCCGAAACCGATCTCGGCAATGTCGTATGCACCGATATGGGAGGCACCTCCTTCGATATCGGCCTCGTCGTGAAGGGCGGGGTAAAGTTTTATGACTTCAACCCGGTGATCGAGCGTTGGCTGGTCAACATTCCGATGGTCCATCTCGTTACGCTGGGTGCAGGCGGCGGCTCCATAGCACGCTACGACAGGCTGCGGCGCACCGTTGCCGTGGGTCCGGAGAGTGCGGGCTCCGATCCCGGCCCCGCCTGCTACAATCGCGGCGGCCGCAATCCGACCGTGACGGATGCCGACCTCGCGCTCGGCTATCTGATCGCGGATCGCTATGCCGGCGGATCGATCCCGCTCAATGAGCGCCGCGCCACCCGCGCGCTCGAAAAGGAAGTCGGCGAGATCATGGGCGTTGATGCCATCGGCGCCGCCAAGCTCATCCGCGACAAGGTGGACAACGACATGGCGAACGGCATCGCGCAGGAACTGCGTGTCCGTGGTTACGAGCCACGCCATTTCACGCTGCTTGCCTATGGCGGCAATGGCCCGCTCCATGCCTGCGGTATCGCCAATATGCTCGGCGTCTCGCGCGTCATGGTGCCGCCCTTCAGCGCCATCTTCTCGGCCATCGGTGCGGGTAATATGGACCAGCTCCATTTCCACGAACGCTCGCTCTATCTCTCGCTCTACGACTCGAACACGCGCCAGCTTTTCGATGATTTCCCGCGCTTCAACGCGCTGGTCGAGGAGCTTGAGCAGAAGGGCAAGGACGACCTCATCCGCCAGGGTGTGCGGGAAGAGGCGATCCGCCACCGGCTCGAGCTCGACATGCGCTATGGCAACCAGCTTGCGCAGACGGCCGTCGTCGTCTCGAAGAACCGCTTTCATTCGGCAGAAGATCTGCTCGAGGTGATGAAGGAGTTCTCGGCGGATTATGGCCGCCGCTATGGCGAAGGCAGCCAGGCACCGGAAGCGGGCATCCGCGTCAACACGATCCGTGTCGCCACCTATTCGCAAATGCCGACTTTCCACTTTCGCGGCGTGCTGCCAGAGGAAAAGGAGCTCGTGACGGCGCCACCCGCTTCGGAAATGCGCGAATGTCACTTCGTCGGCCACTACGGCGCGCTTGCCACCGGTTTCTACGAACTGGGCGATCTGCCCTTCGGCGCCGTTGTCTCTGCACCCGCTGTCGTCATCTCGCCCTCGACGACCTATCTCGTCGAGCCCGGCTGGAAACTCCGCATCGGCAGATATGGCGCCGCTCTTTTCGAGCGTGCCGGCGAAAAACAGAACTGATTTCACGGGAGGAAAGACGATGGGTGACGACATAGACATTGGCGGCGCTGCTTCCTCTGCCGTGGAAAGCTTCCTGAAGGAGACGAGCCTTTACCTGGCGCCCGATCCCGAGATCATGGAGAACCACGGGCTGGAGCCGCGCACGGCCTATGAAGACCAGTGCATTGCGAAGGAAAGCGATCCCGTCCGCCTTGAAATCGTTCGCGAGCGCATTCTCGCCGGCGTGAACGAGAGCTTCGAGATGCTGGAGAACATGGGCGCTGCCCCCGGCGCCAAATGGGGCGACTGCGTCTCCGCGGTCTACACGGCCTCGGGCGACCTCTCGCTCGCAAGCTCAGGCGGCGTCGTCATCTTCTGCAATCTCGTGCAGTACCCGATCAAGTTCGTGAACAAATACTGGGCGGGCGAACCCACCGTCGGTATCAAGGAAGGCGATGTCTTCATTGTCAACGATGCGCGCTACGGCCAGGCGCATAACACCGACCAGTCCATGATGATGCCGGTCTTCCACGAAGGACAGATCGTCGCCTGGGCGGGTGCCACCGTGCATGAAGGCGAGAATGGCGCCATCGAGCCGGGCGGCATGCCCTCGCTCGCGGAGCAGATCTGGGATGAGGGGCTGAAAATGTCGCCCTTCAAGGTCGCCGAGAACTACAAGCTCCGCCGCGACCTCGTCACCTTTCTGCAGAATTCCGTGCGCGAGCCGAAGCTGCAGTATGCGGACATGAAGGTGAAGATGTATGTCTGCCGCCGCATCGAAACCCGCATCCACGAGGCGATCGCCGAATATGGCGTCGAGGCCGTCGTCGCCGCGCTGCGCATGAATCTCGAGGATACTGACGCGGAAGTCCGCCGCCGCCTCTCCGAATGGCCGGACGGTACCACCCGCCATTCCTGGTGGACGGACGGAACGCTACGCGAGAACGTTCAGATCAAGATCAATCTCGAACTGACCAAGAAGGGCGACGAACTCACTTTCGATTATCGCGGCTCGAGTCCCGAATTCACCAACCGCTCGAACAACAGCCTTGATATCACCGTGAAGGGCATGCTCGCCCAGCTCTTTCTCACTTTCATCTGGCCGGACATTCCGCGTAATCAGGGTGTGCTCGCGCCGGTAAAGTTCATCTTCGACACGCCGTCGGTGCTGAAACCCGCCTTCGGCACGCCGAATGCGCAATCCATGATGACCGTGTTCACGGCCTGGAGCGCCGGTCAGGTCTGCGCCATGAAGCTTCTCTACTCCAACCCGCATAAATACACGCGGGTGCTGGCGCCCTGGTTCAACATGATCAACACCTTCCTCTTCGGCGGGCTGACGCAGCATGGCGAAATGGTGGGTAATGTCTGCGCCGACATCAATGGCATGGGCGGGGGCGCGCTGGCCGACCGTGATGGCGAGCACGGTTGCGCGCCGATCTTCGCCACCATGTCCGATATCGGCGAACAGGAATTCATCGAAGAGGAAATGCCCTTCATCCAGATCGTCTCCAAGAAGATGATGAAGGACAATCAAGGCTTTGGCCGTCAGCGTGGCGGCATGGGCTATCAGATGGTGCTCGCCATGCGCGACAGTCCCGCCTTCGGCTTCATGCTGACGGCCATGGGAGCCAAGTTCCCGAATATCCCGGGCCTCTTCGGCGGTTATGGCTGCCCCACCTACCCGCTGTCGCGCATCAGCGGCGTGGATGTGTTCGATATTCTGCAGAAGGACCCGGGCTCCTTCCGCTACTCCATCGAGGAGCTGATGAACGAGCAGCCCTTCAAGGACGGCAAATACACCACTCACCCGATGACTATTGGCTACACGCTGGCAAAGCGCGGCGAGCTTTACATGATCTCGCAAGGCACCGGCGGCGGCTTCGGCGATCCTCTGGACCGCGACCCGAAGGATGTCATCCGCGATCTTGATGAAGACCTGATCTCGCATGATGTGGCCTGGCGTATCTATCGCGTGGTCTATAATCGCGAGACGCTTCACGTCGACGAACTGGCGACAGAGGAAGCGCGCAATGCCGCCCGCCGCGCCCGCATCGCGGCGAGCAAGCCCTTCGGCGAGTTCTGCAAAGAGTGGGTGAAGGACAAGCCCTCCGGCAAGGTGCCTTACTACGGCTCTTGGGCGGACAGGAGCCTCGTCCATGCCGGCTCGCCCGATGTGGTGCATCCGGCAGGGCAGGTGAATCCGCCCGTCATCATGACGCATCCGATGCAGGCGAAGATCGACAGACTGGAAGCCGAACTCGCCGCCTGCCGCGAAGGCAAGAGTTGACCGCGATGGTCGAAGCTTCGCTCCCCGCTCTCTGGGTCGATGGTTACACCTTCGGCTCGCGCATTCTCCGGGGCGGGGAAGAACCGTGGCGCTCGCCGGACGAACTGGGCTTCTTCCTGCGCGACCTGGCGCAGCTTCTCTCGCTGGAGCTGGTGGAGGTTCCGGTCGCACCGGCCATTCGTCTCTGGGCGGAGGGGCACGGCGTCGAGCTCGCCTCGCTCGGCGCCAGCGGCATGGAGCGCCTCATCGCCGATGCGGACTTCCGGGCCCATTTGAAGCGCGGGCTTGAGACGGCGCAAGGCGCGCTCGGACAGCGGCCGCTCGGCCTCTCGTTGCCAGGTCCTGGCGCGCTGGCGGCGACGTGCCTTGATGCGGGCGAGATAAACGAGGACATACTGGACGATCTCGCCCTGTCATCGGCCGACCTCTTGCGCGCGTTGTTCCGCCCCGGTCTCTCCGCATTCCGCTTCGAGGAATGCGACCCCCGAGCGCTTGAATTCTACGACCCCCTGCTGAATGTCGCCCGCCACTATGAAGCGGCGGCCATCATCGTGTTGAAGGGTTCTGCCGAAAGCACGGTGGACGATGTCGCGGGCTTCGATCTTGCCTTTGGCAGCGGCGCGGAGGAGCAAATGCTCCCCGCCACCTTTTGGGAGGGGGCGGATTTTGTACCGCCATCCGATAGTCGATTGTTCATGGAGCTTCCGGCCGACGCTGTGCCCGAGACCATCCTCGCGAAACTCGGGCAATTGCGCGGCCAAATGGCTTGAACAACCTCCTCGGGAGATCGTTCCCTCCGCCTCCCGGTTCCTTGGCTGCTCCCCGAAACGGGAGCAGCCCTTTTCTTTTGGGGGTCAGGCAGCCGCCGTCGAATATTCCGTCTGCGTGCGCGCAAATTCGATGAAATAGTCGATAGCCGTTGGATTGCTCATGGCATCGCGGCTTGCGGCCTTCTCCAGCGCCACGCCGATCAATATCTTCCGCACCGGCACTTCCATCTTCTTCCCCGTCAGCGTGTAGGGAACGGCCTCGATTTCATAGATGCGATCCGGCACGTGTCGCGGTGAATATTTCTCGCGTAACGCCTTGTTGATCTTCTGCCTCACCTGGTCGGTCAGCACCGAGCCTTTCTTCATCGTCACGAAGAGCGGCATGAAGAAATTGCCGCCCGGCAGGTCGAGATTGACGATGATAGAATCCTCGATCTCGTCGAGCCCCTCGATGGTGCGGTAGATTTCCGCCGTGCCGATGCGCACGCCATAGCGGTTCAAGGTCGAGTCCGAGCGGCCGAGAATGAAGCAGCCGCCGCGCTCATTCACCTTGAAATAGTCGCCATGCCGCCAATGGCCTTCATAGGTGTCGAAATAGGATTCGTAATAGCGCCGGCCGCTTTCATCGTTCCAGAAATAGAGCGGCATGGAGGGCATGGGCTTGCTCACCACAAGCTCGCCCACCTCGCCTATAACGGCATTGCCATTGTCGTCGAACGAGTGGACGTCGACACCGAGGCACCGTGTCTGGATTTCCCCGGCATGAACCGGCAGCGTCGGCATGCCGCCGACAAAGGCGGAGGCGACGTCCGTGCCGCCGCTTTGTGACGTCACCCATATGTCATGGCGAAGATTTTGGAAGCACCATTCCATATGTTCGGGCATGACTGGCGACCCGCCGAGAAGAATGCTGTCCATCATCGACACGTCATAAAGCTTGTTCGGATGGATGCTGGCCTTCATCTGGCCATTGAGGAAAGTCGGGCTCGCGCCGAAAAGCGTCATACCCGTCTCCGAGGCGAGTTCCCACAGCCGGTCTTCCTTCGGCGCCATCGGATTTCCGTCGTAAAGGACCACCGCCGCGCCGGCGACGAGGCCCGACAGAAGAATGTTCCACATCACCCAACCCGTTGTCGTGAAATAGAACATGCAGGAAGAGGGTTTGAGGTTGAGATGGAAGTGAGTGAATTTCAGGGCCTCAAGCAACACACCGCCGTGCCCATGCACGAAGGGCTTGGGAAGCCCTGTCGTGCCGGATGAATAGACGATCCAGATCGGGTGATCGAAACGCGTATCCTCGAAACGGAAATCCTTTACCTCATCGCGGCCTGTCAGGCTCTCCCAGGCAATTGCCGCGACCGTCACCGGTTCGCCGCCGAATGTGGGCGACGACCCTTTCACATGCACCACATGCTGAAGCGAGGGCAGGGCGTCCGCCATCGCCCGCACCTCGGTCCGCCGGTCGAAATCCTTGCCGCCATAGCGATAGCTGTCCGTCACGAACATCAGCTTCGGTGTGATTTGCCCGAAACGGTCGATCACGCTCGCGGAGCCGAAATCAGGCGAGCAACTCGACCAGATCGCTCCGATGCTCGCCGTCGCAAAAAAGGCGATGGCCGCTTCCGGAATATTCGGCATGTAGGAAACTACGCGATCGCCTGGCCCGATGCCGAGCTCGCGAAGCGATGTCGCCACCTTGTAGACCTGGTCCTTCAGCTCCGCCCAGCTGATCTTTTGGGCCGGTCCCTCTTCGCCCGCGGCATGGATCGCTGTCTTGCTGCCATCGCCCTTGCTCAGCAGGGTCTGGATATAGTTCACCCGCGCGCCGGGGAACCATTCCGCGCCCGGCATCTTCGCCTGCCGCAACACGCAGTCATAAGGCGTCGAGGATGTGACGCCGAAATACTGCCAGATCGCCTCCCAGAAGCCTGCGATGTCATCGGCCGACCAGCGCCGCACATCCTCATACGTCTTGAAGCTGTGACCTCTCCCGTTCAGCCAGGCGATGAAGGCCGTGATATTCGCCTCTGCCGCCATGTCCTGCGACGGCGACCACAGCAGGTCTCCCATATTGGCCACGGTGCTTTTCCCCTATGTGCGTGACGCTTCTTCTTGCTGCCGATGCTAGGAAGTAGGGCACATCCCATCCCCACCCCTTAGGGCGGCAGCGGCCGCGCTGCTGCTGCCGGTTCACGCGAAATCCACACCGCGATACGAGGGCGCACGGCCCGCCCAAGGCGGCGCGGAGGAGGTGTAATTGAAGACAAATTGCATGCGAAAAATCGAAAGATTTCTGCGGCTTTTCGCTCATTTTCCCTGCGCCATCCTTTAGGGCGGGGTGCTGTTGGCGGCGCTCGCCCACCATCTTCGCAACGATCCGGATTCGCGTTTGAGAAACGAAGTGCGCCGGACGGTTTTGGGGAAACGAGGGAGGTTGACCCGATACGCGAATGTGCCCGGCGCCTGCGGCGCTGTGCTGTCGCCATGTGTCGGGCAACGCTGCGGGGAGTGGCTTTGTGGAACGATTGAGTACGCGAATTGCCAGGGTCACGATGGCGAACCGCTGGCTGTCGCTTCTGACGTTGATCGGCGTCACCGCGTTCTTTGCTCTGCAGCTCCCCTATGTAGAGCTGCGCACGATCTTCAGCGACCTTTTGCCGAAGACGCATCCCTTCGTTCAGACCTACAAGGACCATCCGAACTTCGGCAATCCGCTCACCGTCACCGTGATGATAAAGCGGACCGATGGCAGCGATATCCACAATGCCGAGACTCTGCAGAAGGTCTGGGATCTCACGCGCGACATCGACCTCGCGCCGGCCGTCGACCACGACCAGGTCCTGTCCGTCGCGACCGAAAAGGCGCGCTATTCCGAGGCGACACCGGATGGCATCGATTCGCGTCCGATCATGGAGGATCACGCGCCGCGCACTGACGCCGAAATCGAGGAGTTCCGCAGCCGTCTCCTGAAGGCACCAAATGTCCGCAACTTCATGGTCTCGGAAGACGAAACGGCAACCCTCGTCACGGCCACCTTCATCGAGCGGATGCTCGACTATGGCGAGACGTTTGATTACCTCGACAGGCTCGTGAAGGAAGCGCGGGACGACAAGCACGACGTCTATATGGCAGGCCAGCCGATCCTCACCGGCTGGGTTTATTTCTACGAAATGCAGATGCTGGCGATCTTTGCAGTCACGGCTCTTGCATTGCTCATCGCGCTCATAATCTACATGCGCAATGTCGTTGGTGTCGTCGCGCCCCTGGTCACCAGCATCGTCGCGGCGATCTGGGGCTTCGGCTTCGTCGGCTGGCTCGGCATGCCCATAGAGCCGCTGATCATGGTTGTACCGCTTCTCCTCGTGGCGCGCTCCTTCAGCCATTGCGTGCAGTTCATCGAGCGCTATTACGAAGTCCTTCATCATGTGAAGGACCGGCGCCGCGCCGCCGAAATCGCGCTCAGCGTAATGATGGTGCCGGGCGTGCTCGGTATCACGACGGACGCACTCGGCCTTTTCATCATTGGTGTCGCGCCCATTCCGGCCATGGAACGCTTTGCGCTATTCTGTGGCTTCTGGGCATTGATGCTCATTCCCACCAATGTGTTGCTGACGCCGTTGCTTATCATGCTCCTGCCTGAGCCGCGCAATGTCGGGCGTATGGTCGGTGCGACGGACGGACAACGCAGGTTCGATCCGATCCGATTCCTGCTTCGTTCGATCGGCCGCCTGTCAAACGGCAGGACTTCGGTAGTCACGGCCGTCGGTATCGCGGTTCTCGCTCTTGTCAGCGTTGGCAAGGTCATGGACATCAAGGTTGGAAACCCAGTGGAGGGCAGCAACCTCCTTTGGGAGAGTTCCGAATTCAATGTCGCGGTAAGTCAGATCAACGCACATTTCCCGGGGCTCAATACACTCGAGATCGTTTTCGAGTCCAAATCGCCGGACAGTCTCGATCGTATTGTCCGTAAGGCGGAAACGGCGCTCACCATGCAGCGGCTCCAGCACATGCTGGAGAGCCAGCCCAATCCTCCGGAAGCCTCGCTCTCTTTCGCCGATTACCTGCCGGAGGCGAACCGCCTCTTCAGCGGCGGCAATCCGAAATGGGCGCCTCTCGATCATGACGATGCCGCGGTGGCTGCCGCCGCTGGCGCGCTTATGGTTGGAACGGGACCCAAGGCTTTCCTCCATGTTGCCGATTTCGAGCAGCGAAATGGCACAGTGTCGTTTTGGTATAAGGACAACAAGCAGGAAACCGTGGATGAGGCGCTGCGCCAGACGCGCGCCGCCCTCGACATCATCGGGACGGATTTCGACGATTTTCGCATTCGCCTCGGCAGCGGCACCATCGCCCTTCAGCAGTCGATCAACGATACGGTCGACACCTATCAGTGGATCATTCTCGCGCTGCTGAATGTCGTCATCCTCATTACATGCACCTACGCCTACCGCTCAGTTGTCGCGGGCATCATGCTTCTCGTGCCGGTCAACCTGTCGAACCTTTTGCTAGGCGCGGTGATGACCGAGATGGGCATCGGGCTCGATGTGAACACGCTGCCTATTGCCGCCATCGGCGTCGGCGTCGGTATCGACTACGGCATCTACCTTCTGAGCCGAATCTATGAGGAATACCAGCTGCGCAAGGACATGGCGCTGGCAATCCTCACAGCAGTAACGACGACGGGAAAGGCGATCTTCTTCACCGCAACCATCGTGCTCATTGGCATCATGCCCTGGTACTTCCTGTCGGAACTCAAGTTCCTCGCCGACATGGGGCTGCTGCTGGTGATGGTCATGCTGATCAACATGGTGATCGCGCTCATCGTGGTGCCGCTTCTCGTCTGGCTCGTGCGGCCGCGTTTCATCGAGTCGAAGGAACTTCTCGTCAGCGAGGGTATCGATCTCGCTGCGCTCGCAGACGACCTTGCGGCGCGCACTGCCGCCGCTGACAAAAAATATATCGATACCGAAATGGCCGAAGTGGCCCCAAGCCGGTCCTGAGGGCCGGTGGGTTCCTGTCCTGTTGGGAGGAGGATGGAAATGAGAATTCGGAAATACGACAGAGATTTTACCCGCCGCGCCTTTCTTGAGAAGTCGCTCAAAGGTGTAGCGGCCGCGGGTGTGCTTACGCCTCTATGGCCGGAAATCGCTCGTTCGGGAACGATCGACAAGGCCTATCCGGACGAGCTTCTTTCGATCGAACTTTACACCAAGGGCCAAATCAAGCCGGGCGACGTCATCACCGCCGACAACGTCGAGGTCGTGAAGGATCTGCTCGATCCCATTGCCTACCGCCAGGTGAAGGAGATGGGCCGCCGCATCAACATCGTGGAGACGACCCGCGATGTGACGAAGCTTTTCCCGCATGAGTATCTCGAGGCGACGCTCCGCAATGCCGGCCGTGCGCGCTTCGATGCAAATGGCAATGTCGTCGCGGATGACGGCAAACCCTGGATCGGCGGCAATCCCTTCCCGGACGCGAAGACGGGTGAGGAAGCCTTCTACAATCTGACGCTGTCATGGGGCAGACATGATGAGTCCGTGTATGCGGTGCGCGACTGGGATATCTCACCGAGCGGCACTCTGTCCTATCAGTATGATTTCGTCTGGGCGGAACAGAATACGGTCGGGCTTGTCGCGAAGGACGGCCCCTACCTCGCCGGTCAGGATGACAAGCTTCGCTACCAGGCGGTCTGGTTCACTTCGCCAACCGATGCGAAAGGAACCGCCTTTCTCAACACCTGGTACTACGACCAGCGGAAGTTTCCTGACCTGCTCGGCTATTTGCCGGCCTTCAAGCGCGTCCGGAACTTCCCCACGAACCAGCGTTTCGAGCCGCTGGTACCGGGCATCACCATCTTCCTTTCCGATGCCTGGGCGGCGGGCGATCCCATGCTCACATGGGGTAACTACAAGGTGATCGGCACGAAGCCGCATCTCGGCGCCGTCTCCGGCAACTGGACCGGCAAGCGCAATCCGAATTGGGAACGCGATGTGCACGGCGGTCCGAACGGCCAGACATTCTTCGAGGACTACAAGGAGCTGATCCCGGAAGTTCTCGTCGTAGAAGCGGAGCCCATCGGCTATCCGCGCGCGCCGGTCGGCAAGAAGCGCGTCTATATCGATGTGCGCAACATGATGTTCGTCTCCTATCTCACCTATGACCGCCGTGGCGAGATATGGAAGTCATTCGAACCGGCCTTCAGCCAGTATCAGGACGGCGATGCAACCTTCATGGACGGCAGTAATCCGCTCTGGTCCTGGACGCATGTGCACAGCCACGACGTCCAGACAAATCGTATGAGCCGTTTCGTACAGGCGAAGCAGATCACCGGCGGCTTCGGTCCCGAATACAACATCGGCCCGAGCATCTACGACCGCTACCTGACGGCGCAAGCAATCCGCCGCTTCGGCACGTGACGGAATGGGAGAGGGGAGCGCGGTTCGTCGCGCTCCCCCTGTCTCCGGGAGGTATCAAGGTGAAAAGACGTCTCGCTCTGCTTCTGCTTTTCCTCACTCTGCCGGCGTTTGCATACGCCGCACCGAACGGTTCTTCTTTGCGCCACAAGGGAACGGCGCATGACGCGTTGTTCGACATAGCCTTCGACGGATCTTTCGGTATCGCTGTTGGCAGTGGCGGCACGGTTCTCACCAGTGAGGACAGCGGACTGACTTGGATGCAAGACACGCGGCCGGACACGCCCCTCGCGTTGCTCGGTGTGGCGGTAGATGGGCCGCGTCGCTTTGCTGTCGGTCAGTCCGGCCGGATATTCCGCTTCGAGAGCAGCTCTTGGCGGGTGCTCGAAAGCGGCACGGAAGAACGTCTTCTTCAAGTCGGTCTGGGTCCAAACGGATTGGTCGTCGTCGTGGGTGGCTTTGGCACCATCCTCGTTTCCAATGACGACGGCGCCACATGGACAGCGCCGCGCATCGACTGGTCGGCGCTGCTGAATGACTTTCTGGAGCCGCATCTCTACGCGGTTCATGTCTCCGGCAATGCAATCCTCGTCGCGGGTGAGTTCGGTCTCATTCTTCGTTCGGATGATCGCGGCGCCACTTGGTCTGTCACGCATCGCGGCGAGGAATCAATCTTCGATGTGGCGTTCAACGGCCGCGGCGACGGCGTCGCCGTGGGACAAAACGGTATGGCGCTGGCAACACAGGATGGCGGCCGCACATGGCGGCGCCTGCAAACGCTGTCGGGAACAAATTTGCTCGGCGTCTGGATGTCGGGCCAGCACGTCTTCACCGCGGGGATTCGCGGTGCCTATGCAAGTCAGGATGGCGGCCGCCATTGGACGCCCGTCAAGCGCAGCGACATTGAAACCGGCTGGTACCAAGCGGTTGGGGCTTCGGCGGCGCGCGGCAAGCCCGTGCTTGTCGGACACCGGGGAAGAATTCTGGAAATGGACGAGTGAGCCGCTGGGGCTCGGTGCTTCATTCGACCCGTCACGGGTCATCCAAGGGAGGGGAGAAGATGTCTCGTATCGGATTCGGGATGGGAAGGAGTCTGCTGGCGGGTGTCGCGCTTTCTGCGGTGTCCGCCATGGCGGCTCACGCCGCCGACTATAATGTGCAGGGCTTCATCCGGCAGGAGCCTGCGATCAAACTGACCAACAAGGAGAACCCGTATAATCAGCAGGGCAATCTCTTCAATGGCGTGACCGTAGATCAGGATTCGACCCTGCTCGGCGGTGGCGTTACCACCACCACGCGAGGAATCGACAGGGCCGATAACACGTTCAATCTGATGGCGACCCGCCTCGAGGTCGATTTCCAGGCGAACTTCAATACCAACTGGAGCGGCTTCGCGCGTCTGCGCGGCTACTTCCAGCCGGATGTTTTCGATGGCTACGGCGATCCGGAATTCTTCGAGACCGATCTGTGGAGCGGCGGCCGCGGCACCTTCCTCGAAACGAATGGCCGAAACTACATGGTCGATCTTCCGGCCCTCTATGTCGACTATTCGGACGGCCCGCTATGGCTCCGCCTCGGCAATCAGCAGATTGCGTGGGGCGAATCCCTTTTCTTCCGCGTGCTCGATGTCCCGAACGGGCTCGATCTTCGCCGCCACTTGCTGCTCGATCTCGTGGCGGAGGAATTCGCGGATGAGCGCGTTGCGGCCCCCGGCCTTCGCGGTTCCTATCGCGTGACGAATGACATCGAGATCGAGGCCTTCACTCAGCTTTTCAATCCCTCGATCCTCGCCAATCCGGACACGCCCTACAATGTGATCCCGTCGCAGTTCACGATCCATCAGCAGGAAGGGTTCGATGACGCCGAAGGTGCAATGAATGTCGGCACCCGCGTTCAGGGCCAGTTCGGCAATCTGGCGCTGCAGGCCATTGCGGTGAACAGGCGCAATCCGGATGGTGTTTTCCACTGGACGGCTTCGAACGACCCGGTCCTTGCCGGCACGCCTTTCTCGATGAGCAATACCGGCGTCTATTCCGCCGCCGAGTGGTTCAAATATGCAGGCATGGCGCGTCTTAACGGCTTGGCCGGCTTCAATACGGCGGTGCGCGAATTCCAGCCTGCCACCGGCGGCCTCGGCGCCGTCGAACTGCCGAGCCAGCCTCTTGTCGCGGCCGAACTGGACCTGTTCTTTCAGGGGCTTGGGCCGCTCCGCGGGCACATTGCGCGCGTCTATCCGCGTGAGAACATCTTCGGCATCGGTGCAAACTATGTCGTCAATGCCTCGTCTGGCTCCTTCTTCGACCAGCTCGTGATCCGCAGCGAGTTCACCTATACGCCGGACAAGCATTTCACGAGCCCGGACCTCAGCCGTGCGCATATCGTCGACGACGAATATGTCGGCTCGCTGGTCTTCGAGAAGTACCACCGCTTCTCGCAGGATTTTCCGGCGACCTTCATGGTTCTCCAGTACCTGCACAAGTCGGAAAGCGACATGTTCGGCCGCCACCTCAGCGGCATGGGGGCAACCGGTGAGCGCGACAACGGCCTGCCCACGGGCGAGAGTTCGTTCAATGCCGTCGCCTTCGCCTTCCAGCAGCCCTTCCCGAACCTGATCTGGCGGGCGGACATGTCCGTCCTCTACGATCTGAAGGGCGGCGCGCTCATCCAGCCGGGTCTCAGGTGGAAGCCGAACGAAGCCTGGACGGCGGAAGTCTTTGCCAACGTCACGCTCTCCGACGGTGGCAATGACGACATCATCGACACGATCAGATGGGCTGACGAACTGGCGTTCCGCGTTACCTATCAGTTCTGATCCCGGACGTCGTCTCCGCCCGGAAATCCGGTGCCAGTTGCACAGCCTGCTTTCGGTTCGGCGCTGTGTATCCCCAAGGCCGGCACCGGCGCTCCGGGCGGAGCGCTTCCTTGGATCGCCTCCTTAACCGGCGGAGACGAGAGTGCATATCCGTCGCTTCACGCATGACTATTCGCGCCGTACCTTCCTGCAGCGCCTTGCGAAAGGTGCGGTCGCCCTGGGCGTCACGGCGCCCCTCTGGAAGACGCTCGCTGCCCGTGGCGATGCCTCACGCGCCTATCCCGATGAACTGCTCTCGATAGAAACCTATACGAAAGGCGCAATTTCCACGGGCGGCCGTATCACGGCGGACAATGTCGATCGTGTGAAAGATCTGCTGGACCCCATCCGTTACCGTCAGATCAAGGAGATGGGGCGCGTGCTCGAGGTGGTGGCGCCCACCACCGATGTGATGGCGCTCAGCCCTTGGGAATATCTCGAGGCCACGTTTCGCAACAAGGGCAAGGCGCGCTTCGACAAGAACGGCAATGTCGTCACCGACGACGGCGAACCGTGGATCGGCGGCAATCCTTTTCCCGATCCCGCCAGCGCGCTCGAAGTCTTCGCTGGCCTCACCTTGAGCTGGGGCCGCCACGACATCTCGGTCTATGCGACGCGCGAGGAAGATCTCTCACCCGAAGGAACGGTCGACTACACCTATGAGTCCGTCTGGGCGGAGCTGGCGCCGGTCGGTCGTGTTGCCGTCGATCCAAAGCCTTACTGGCCGGAATTCAAAGACAAGCTCCGCTTCCAGTCCGTCGCTTTCACCTATCCGAACGCCGAGAAGGGCACGTCGTTTCTCAATATCTGGCCCTACGACCAGAACGAGTTTCCGGAACTCTACGGCTATCTGCCGGCTTTCAAGCGGATCCGCCGATTCCCTGCCAACCAGCGCTTTGAACCGCTGATCGCCGGATCCACCATGTATCTGTCCGACGCATGGGCGGCTGGCGATCCGTTGCACACCTGGGGCAACTACAAGCTTGTGCATCAGGGCCCGGCGCTCGCCGCCTTGTCCGATGGCTGGGAGGCCGGTCATTCCAATTGGCAGCACCGCACGCATGGCGGACCGAACGGCGTGACTTTCTGGGATACGAAGGTTCAGCTTGTGCCGGAAGCGCTGGTCGTGGAAGCGGAGCCGATTCGTTTCGCCCGCGCGCCGGTCGGAAAAAAGTGGGTGTGGTTCGATGCCCGCACGCTGCTACCCTTCGTCATGGTGTCCTTCGACCGCGCAGGCAAGGTCTTCCGCTCCTTCGATGGTGCCTTCTCCCAGTATAAACGGGGAGGGGATGTCGTCATGGATGGTGCGCATCCCTATTGGTCGTGGACTCACGTTCATGCCCACAACATTCAGACAAACCGGATCACGCGGCTTGAGCAGGTAAAGCGCGTCACCGGCGGTCACACCATGATGGTCAACGACCAGTCCGCCTATGATCGCTATCTGACGATGAACGCACTCCGCCGTTTTGGCATCTGACCCTTCACCGCGCAGGCACGACGCGCAACACGCGACCGTTCTCGCCATCCGTTACCAGATAGAGATACCCGTCGGGCCCTGTCCGCACGTCGCGAATGCGCTCGCCGAGTTCGGCGAATAGTACTTCCTCGCCCGCAGGTTCGCCGTTCTCCATCTTCACACGGCGCACATGCTGCGCGGCCAGCGCGCCTGCAAAGATGTCGCCTTGCCAATCCGGGAAGGCATCGCCGCGATAGATGGTCATGCCGGCCGGCGCGATGGAGGGTGTCCAGTCCACGAGCGGCTGTTCCATGCCCTCATATTCCCGAAAGGGCGAGATGCGCGCGCCGGAATAGTCGAGCCCTCTCGTGATCACCGGCCAGCCGTAATTCTTGCCCGGCTCGATAATGTTAATTTCATCGCCACCCTGCGCGCCATGCTCGTGCGCATAGACGCGGCCGCTCGCGGCGTCATAGATGAGGCCCTGCTGGTTACGATGCCCATAGGTCCAGATTTCCGGCAGAGCGTCTTCGCGGCCTACGAAGGGATTGTCGGAGAGCGCCCGCCCGTCCCGGCCGATGCGGACGATCTTGCCGAGGTGGTTGTCAAGCTTCTGCGCATATTCACGATAGTCGAAGCCGTCGCCGACGGTCAGCAGTATCGTCTCGTCCGGCAAGAAAATGAGCCGTCCGCCATAATGGACCGGGGTGTTCTTGGCGGGTACGGCGTCGAAGATCACGGCAAGGTCGGTGAGCGCCGCGCCGTCGAAGCGCGCCCGCGCCACGCGGGTGTTGTTGCTCTTTCGCGATCCATGCGCATAGGAAAGATAAACGAGGCTGTTCTCCTTGAATTTCGGATCGAGCACTACGTCGAAAAGTCCGCCCTGGCTTTCGAAATAGACATCAGGCACGCCCGCGACCGGCTCCTCGGCCAGGACCCCGTCGCGCAGCACGCGGATCTGCCCCGAAAGCTCGACAATCAGCATGGATCCGTCAGGCATGAAGGTCAGGCTCCAGGGATGGTCGAGGCCCTCCGCCACCGGAACGATTTCATAGGCCGGACCGGCTTGCTCTTGCGCCCTCGCGCCATCTGCCGCGAATAGTAAAACCGCGAATGCCGCCGCCACCGCGCCGATCTGCCGTGCCATCTTCGTCATGGGCTGTTTCCCGTCCCTTCCGGTGATATTTTATGCAATCATATAGTGAGAATACGAACGAATGAAATTGCGAGGGATGGAAATGGGCGTTTTGCGGGTGGTGCTGGCCTTTCTGGCAGCGGTGGTGGTGACGACCATTCTCGGTGCCGCCTTTCATACGCAATTCGTCATCGGACGTCTTTCCGACCTCGGTATCGCCGTTTCCTTCTCCGACCGTCTTTCGACCACCTTGCACGATATCGGCGGTATGGCGCCGATGTTCGGCATGGTCATCGCCATCGGTTTTCTCGTCGCCTTTCTCGCTGGTGCGCTTGTCTATCGTTTCGCAGGGGCGAGGCGGGAGTTGATCTATGTGGTGGCAGGCGCGGTCGCCATCGCTGTCGCGCTGAGCGCCATGGCCATGGTCTACAGCATCACGCCGATAGCTGGCGCGCGTTCCTGGGCGGGATTCGCCGCGCAGATGCTGGCCGGGGCGCTTGGCGGCTACGCGTTCGCCATGCTCTCCCGCGCCCGCGTAGCCTGACGGACAGGCAACGGCCTGCCCCCGCGAGGGCAATCTGCCTTTCCCGTCGGCGGCCTGAGTGTCTGTCTCGCCTCATGGCGGATTTCTGCCGTTTCCCGTCCGATTCCAGCCGCTTCCCGGTTGCCTTGGCCCGTTAATCCGTGCAGCCTTTATCCCGGTATCGCTTGGGGGTTGAGCTTGCCGGAATGCGGCAATCCGGTCCGACACCCCCGGGACAGGGTCACCCCCGGTGGATTGAGGAAAATTGCCGAAAGCTGCGCGCGTATATGTCCGGTACGTCGAGTCGGTGAACAGGGTCGTCGGCCGGATCGTCATGTATCTGATTTTCGTGATGATCGGGGTGATGCTCTACGCATCCTTCTCCCGCACGGTCATCGGGATGCCGGTCAACTGGGCCATGGAAATGGGCCAGTTTCTTCTCGCCGCCTACTACCTTCTCGGCGGTGGTTATTCCCTGCAGATCAATGCGCACGTCCGGATGGACCTGCTCTATAGCCGCCTCACGCCGCGCAAGATGGCCTTTGCGGATACGATCACGGCCTTTTGCCTCATCTTCTATCTCTCGACACTTCTGATCGGCGGCATTTCCAGCACCGAGTATGCCATCACCTACAAACAGGTGAATTATACCTCCTGGGCGCCGCTTCTCTGGCCGATCAAATCGATCATGACATTCGGCATCTTCCTGATGCTGCTTCAGGCCATTGCCATCTTCTTCAAGGACCTCGCCCGTGTGCGCGGCGAGGAGATCGCATGAGCTACGAACTCATCACTCTGCTCATGTTCTCTTCGCTGATGGTGATGCTGCTCACCGGGCAGCGTGTTTTTGGTGCCATTGGCTTTGTGGCGGCGGTTGCGGCGCTCCTGCTCTGGGGCGACCGCAATATCGAGATGCCGTTCAATGCGAGCTTTCAGGTTCTGAACTGGTATCCGTTGCTCACCCTGCCGCTCTTCATCTTCATGGGCTACATGATGGCGGAATCAGGGATCGCGAACGATCTCTACCGCATGTTCCATGTCTGGATGGGGCGTGTGCGCGGTGGCCTTGCGCTCGGCACAATTGGCCTGATGGTCATCATTTCCGCCATGAATGGCCTCTCCGTCGCCGGCATGGCGATTGGCGCAAGCGTTGCGCTGCCGGAGCTTCTCCGTCGCGGCTATGACAAGGTGATGGTCACCGGCGTCATCCAGGCGGGCAGTTCGCTCGGCATCCTCATTCCACCCAGCGTCGTGCTTGTGCTCTACGCGATGATTGCCCGCCAGCCCGTGCTGCATCTGTGGCTGGCCGGAGTGCTGCCGGGCCTTCTCATGGCCACGCTCTTTGCGATCTATATCTATGTGCGCTGCCGCCGCCACCCGGAGCTCGGCCCCGCGCTGCCGGAAGAAGAACTCGCAGATATTACCTGGGGCGAGAAGCTGCGTCTTCTCCGTGCAGGCATCATTCCGTTCCTCATCTTCTTCACGATGATGGGTCTCTTCCTCACCGGCGTCACGAGCCTTGTTGAAAGCTCCGCCGTCGGCGCGACTGGCGCGATCATCGCTGCCGCAGTAAAGCGCCGCCTGACCTTCAAGGTGATCGACGACACGATGCGCCAGACGCTCGCGATCACTTGCATGTTCATGTTCATCATTCTCGCCGCGCTCTGCTTCGGCGCTGTCTATGACGGGCTGGGCGCGAAGAACGCGATCCGCGTGCTTCTGCTGGAGACATGGGATCTGACGCCATGGGAAATCCTCATCATGATGATGGTTTCCTTCGTCATCCTCGGCATGTTTCTCGACGACACAGCCATGCTCGTCATCGTCGCGCCGCTCTATGTCCCGCTGGTGATCAGCCTCGGCTTCAATCCGATCTGGTTCGGCATCCTTTATGTCATCACATGCCAGATCGCCTACATAACGCCGCCCTTTGGCTACAATCTTTTCCTCATGCGGGCCATGGCGCCGCCTGAGATAACGCTTGTCGATATCTACCGCTCAATCGTACCGTTTGTGGGGATCATGATTTTGACCATCATCATCGTGATGGCCTTCCCGCAGCTTACCCTCTGGTTGCCCAACCTTTATTTCGGGCGATAGGAGGTGCGGGGGCAAGCAGTCGAGAGGCAGTACCTGTTTTCTTCGTGAGAGGGCCGGGTCTGGCATTGGGGCTGGATCGACCCGAAACCATCCAGAGAAGAAGGAGCCACCTGATGAGTGACCGTCCCGTTATCAACAAACGCGACTTTCTGAAAAAGGCCGGCCTTGGCGCCGCCGTCGGTGCGTCGGCGATTGCCGCGCCGAATATCGCGCGCGCGCAGGCGCCCATCCGCTGGCGTATGCAGACATATGCCGGCGCCTCGCTCGCCGAACACGTCATCAAGCCGTCCATCGACGAATTCAACAAGGCCGCGAACGGCGAAATGGTGATCGAGCTCTTCACCGCCGACCAGCTCGTGCCGCAGGGCGAACTTTTCCGCGCCGTTCAGAATGGCACGATCGATGCGGCGCAGAGCGACGATGACTCGATGGCCGCGCCGGTCGACGTGTCGGTCTTCGGTGCCTACTTCCCCTTCGCCTCGCGCTACGGCCTCGACGTGCCGGTGCTCTGGGAGTGGTACGGCCTCCGCGAAATCTGGGAAGAAGCCTATGCCGAAGTGCCGGGCGTCACCTGGCTCAGCGCCGGCGCATGGGACCCTTGCAACTTCGTCACCACGAAGCCGATCCGCTCTCTCGAGGATCTGAAGGGCCTTCGCGTCTTCACCTTCCCGACAGGCGGCAAGTTCCTTGAGCGTTTCGGCGTCGTGCCCGTCACGCTGCCCTGGGAAGATATCGAAGTCGCCATCCAGACGAACGAACTCGACGGCGTTGCCTGGTGCGGCGCGACCGAGACCTACACGGTCGGTTGGGCCGATATCACCAAATACTATCTGACGAACAACATCTCGGGCGCATGGGCCGGTTCCTACATCGCCAACACCGAGAAGTGGAATGCGCTGCCCGAGCATCTGAAGACGCTCTTCAAGCTCAGCATGGACAGCTCGCATTACTATCGTCAGCACTGGTATTGGTGGGGCGAAGCCCATTACCGCACCACGGGCGGCAAGCTCGAGCTGACCACCATCCCGGAAACGGAATGGAAGAAGGTGGAAGACGAGGCGCTCAAGTTCTGGGACGAGGTTGCCCAGCAAAGCCCGCGCAATGCGAAGATCGTCGAGATCCTCAAGAAATATGCGGACACGATGCGCAAGGCCGGCGCGCCCTATCGCTACGGCTGATCGTATCGCGTCACGGCGCAATCACCGGGCCCTGCCGCAAGGCGGGGCCCGGTTTCATTTGGGCGCCCGTGCTGCCTGCATCTGACGCCGGGAAATCCGGGCTTTTTCACTTTGCTTTGACAGTTAGTAAATCGACATTATCATTTACGCAAACAGCGGGCGAAGACCCGCCGGTTCGCATGGTAGATTGCGGGCCATACAGGCATTGGAGGAAGAGACGTGGCGAACGAAGCAAACGGCACAGCACAGGCCATTGACGATCTGGATTTCGATCCGGCGGCGCTCAAGGCGAAATACCGCGCCGAGCGCGACAAGCGCCTCCGCAAGGAAGGCAATGAGCAATATGTCGAGATCAAGGGCCAGTTCGCGCATTACCTCGAAGACCCCTATGTCGAGCCGGGCTTCACGCGCGCGGCGCTTTCCGATGAAGTCGATGTCGTGGTGGTCGGCGGCGGCTTTGGCGGCCTGCTCGCCGGCGCGCGGCTGCGCGAGGCAGGTGTCCAGCGTGTAAGGATGATCGAGAAGGGCGGCGATTTTGGCGGCACCTGGTACTGGAACCGCTATCCCGGTGCGGCCTGCGACATCGAATCCTACATCTATCTGCCGCTGCTCGAGGAAGTCGGCTACATGCCGGTCGAGAAATATTCAAAGGCTGCGGAAATTCTCGAACACAGCCGCGCCATTGGCCGCCATTTCAAGCTCTATGACGACGCGCTCTTCCAGACCGAAGTCACCGAAATGCGCTGGGACGACGAGGCCGCACGCTGGGTCGTCCACACCAATCGCGGCGACGCTATCCGCGCCCGCTTCATCGTCACGGCGAGCGGCCCGCTCCATCGCCCCAAGCTGCCGGGCATTCCCGGCGTCGAAGGCTTCAAGGGCCACTCATTCCATACGAGCCGCTGGGACTACGGCTATACGGGCGGCAACTGCAATGGCGGCCTCGAAAAGCTGAAGGACAAGCGCGTCGGCATTATCGGCACCGGCGCCACCGCCGTGCAATGCGTGCCGCATCTCGGCGCATGGGCGAAGGAGCTTTATGTCTTTCAGCGCACGCCGTCCTCGATTGACGTCCGCAATAACCGGCCGACCGACCGCGAATGGGTGAAGACGCTGAAGCCCGGCTGGCAGCAGTTCCGCATGGACAATTTCAACACGCTCGTCTCCGGCGGCTATCAGGCGGAAGACCTCGTCAATGACGGCTGGACCGACATCATCGGCAATCTGCTCGTTATGGCGCGCAAGAACCCGAAGAACCTCGCGCCCGAGAAGATGGCCGAGACCGTCCAGCTCGCCGACTTCAAGAAAATGGAATCGATCCGCAAGCGCGTCGAAACCGTGGTGAAGGACCCCTCGACCGCCGAGGCGCTAAAGCCCTGGTACAACCAGTTCTGCAAGCGTCCCTGCTTCCACGACGAGTATCTCGCGACCTTCAATCGCCCGAACGTGCATCTGATCGACACGGCGGGGCAGGGCGTCGAGCGCATCACCGAAAATGCGATCGTCGCGAACGGCAAGGAATACGAGATCGACTGCCTCATCTATGCGACGGGCTTCGAGGTCGGCACCGGCTACACCCGCCGCGCCGGCTTCGAGATCTATGGCCGCGATGGCATGTCTCTCACGGAGAAATGGGAAGAGGGCGTCTCCTCGCTTCACGGCATGCACACCCGCGGCTTCCCGAATTGTTTCATTGTCTCCAATGCGCAATCCGGCTTCACTGCCAACTACCCGCATATGCTGAACGAGCAGTCGAAGCACCTCGCCTATATCGTGAAGGAATGTATCGGCCGTCAGGCTCGCGTGGTCGAGACGACGCAGGAAGCCGAAGACGCCTGGGTCGAAGAGGTGATGAAAGTCGCCGTCTTCAACCGCCGCTATCTCGAGGAATGCACGCCCGGCTACTACAACAATGAAGGCCAGCCCTCCGCCCGTGCCATTCGCAACGGCTCCTACGGCGCTGGCTCCATCGCCTTCATCAAACTGCTGGAAGACTGGCGCGCCAAGGGCGACCTGCCGGGCCTCGAACTCCACTGAGGCAAGGCAACCGGAACTGCGGATGGCCGGGCAAGTCCCGGCCATCTTGCGTTCCAGCACCACAATTCCGCCGCCCACAGCATCCAAACGGCGGCAATGCCCGGCCGAATATTGACCGGCTACACCTCAAACACGTCGATCATGACACTGCCTGAAAGACATTGCCCCCGATCCAAAATGTCCAACGCCTGATCGGCCGGGAGCCCGGGAATGCGCGCGGCATTGTTCACATGCGAGACGGGTTCGGCGCAGATAAGACCTTCGCCGGGAGGACAATAGACAACGAGATTGGAAAAAGCCTGCGAGGCCGTCATCGAAATGGCAATGCCTCGCGCGGGATAGACAAGGCGCATCGATCGGTCCCATCCGGTAAGGCAATTATCGAGATCGAGCGATGAAAGCGCGCGGCCCTCAAAGAAATTCTCTGCCGGATCGAGCGCCTCGAATGTTGAGGGAAGCGGGGGGCCCGTTCTCGCCCGATGCCAGATGCCGCCCGCCTTCATCTCGGCGTGCACATCGTCTGTAAGCGGAAAATAGGGATGGAAGCCGATACCGGCCGGCATCGGCCTGTCGCTGAGATTGTAAAGCTCGAGCGTAAGCTGAAGGCGCCGCTCTGAAAGGCGAAAGCGTTGCACCGCGCGGCAGGACCATGGCCAGGAGCCGGGGCGATGGGTGTGCTCCATGACGAGTAGGGAAGGCGTTGAAGCGCTGACCTGCCAAGGAGAGCGCCACCCCTGACCGTGAAGGGCAAAGGGCATGAGGAATTCGGGGGCATGAAGAGTAACGGTCTCGCCCTGAAACGGAAATGAAGCGCCCTCGATCCGATTGGAAAAAGGAACAAGCGGAAACGAGCCCGCATGTTCACGGTCGGGCGGAACCCCCGGTGTCCCCGGAATGAAGATCGGCTGCCCTTGGCAGAAACAGGAGACGATCCGCCCGCCATGAGCGGGATCGGCGGCAAGACGCCAACCCGCGGCATCGAGGACATAGAGCCCCGCCATATCAGGCAATCCGTTCAGCCGCCGGATGCAGGGAAGAGAGGTCTTCCCACCATGAGGCCGCACGGCCCGCCTCGACAAGGCAGACGATGCAACCGCCAAAGCCTGCGCCTGTAATGCGCGCTCCATCGGCACCCAATGTCAGAGCGTCGGCGACAAGCGCATCAATCGCAGGCACCGAAACCTCCATGTGATCGCGGAGCGAGGCGTGGCTCTCGGACATGAGACGCCCGAACGCCGGGCGGTCGCCTTGTGAAAGCGCGTCGACCGCGCGGCGCGAGCGCACACCTTCTCCAATCACATGGCGCGCCCGGCCCGCAAGGTTTGCAGGAAGGCGGCCGGCAGCCGATATGTCGGCATCACAGAGAAGATCGACGCCGAGAGCCTGCGCCGCCGCAAGACATTCCCCGCGTCGCTCTTTGTATCGCCCGTCGGCAAGCGCGCGCCGCGTCCCGGAGGCGATGACGGCAAAGACCCAGTCGGACGGCACATCGACAAGCCGGTAGCTGCAATCGCGTGTATCGAGCGCCAAGGCGGCGCCCGCACGGCCAAGCGCGACCGCCATTTGATCCATGATCCCGCACGGCACTCCGATGAATTCATTTTCGATTTGCCGCGCAGCTTGTGCAATGGAAACCGGTTCCACCGATGAAAGACCGGCCGATGCTGCCCGCAATGTCGCGACAATGGTAGCAGCCGATGAGGAAAGCCCCGCGCCAACCGGAATGTCGCTGGCGATCTCTGCATCGACACCACCGGCAATCCAGCGGGCGTTCCGCGCATATTGCAGGGCGCCGCGCACGTAATCGGACCAGTGACCGGCCGCCGGCGCATCCACGGGAAAAGCCCCTTGATCAGCGAATTGAGCCGAGCGGATCAGGTCTTTATCCGTTTTGTTAGGTGTCAGGCCGACCGTTACATGACGGTCGAGCGTCATGGGCAGCACAATCCCACCATTGAAATCGATCCACTCGCCGATGAGGTTGACGCGGCCCGGCACCCGGGCGGAGAGCGGAGTTGCGGCGGGCATTGGCGTCATAAGGCCCTCAATTTTTGCGCGGCCATCTCGGGCACGACGTCGACCGTAAAGACGCCCGTGAATTGCTCGACGCCTGCAAGATATTTGAGCCGTCCTGCATCGCGCAGCATGGGATAGAATTGGACCGTGAACTGGAAAGGTCCCTCCGCCTCGCGTGGCGCCGCCTGAAAACCCATCATGAAGGGCATCGGCATCCCGAATAATTGATCGAGGCGCCGCGTCACATCGCCCAGATGAAAGGCGAGGGCTTCTACCCCCTCCCGGTCAAGCGCCCACGGCCCCGGGCATGGCGTTTGAGGCATGATCCAGGTCTCGTAGGGAAAGCGTCCAAAAGGCGGACAGAAGGAGACGAGCCCTCCCTCCTGCACGACATCGAATGCGCCACGCCACGAGGCATGCTCGGCCAGAAGATCGAAACCCGAGGCAAAGGCGCGCATGGAATGGGCTTGCGGCGCAGGGATCGTGTCGAATGCGTAGATTTGTCCATGCGGGTGCGCGAGCGTGACACCGACCTCCCGTCCCCGGTTCTCGAACGGCATGACATAGGCCGCCCCCGCCTCGTGCAGCAGCCGATAGCGATCGATCAGCGTTTCGACCAAAAGGACGCGCCGCGCCTGATCGATGGTCGCAAGCGATCCTGAAGGCTCTGGCGTATAGACCACAACCTCGCATTGCCCATTGGCGGCACTTGCCGCAAACGGGCTGCGCGGCACTTCCTGACCACCCCCGAGAGACGGAAAACGATTCTCGAAAACCGCGATCTCGAAATCGGTGAAGGGAATTTCGGTCAAAGCCCCCCCGGCGCGTGCAGGTGAAAGCGGGTCCTCGGCGTCCGAAGGAAGGAATGTGCGTGCCTGTCGATGCGGCGCGTAGAGCGACCAGCTGCCGCGAAGCGGATCGCGCCGGAGCTCGGAGCGCGGGACTTCCGGTCTGAGCAGTTCCTCCACCGGCGAGCCCTGATGCGGGGCAAACCCGTAAAGCGATAGAATTCGTCCATCCGCCTTCCTATGATCGCGGCGATAAAAGGGGCGGGAGCGGCCTTGCAAGGGGGATGCGTGCGCGTGGTCTGACATGAGCACCACGTTGCGCGAAGTCCGGCCTGTTTGAAAAGCGTTTTTGAAGCCTGGCCGTAAAGACCTCGTGTGGTGAGCCGGGCAAAGAGGGGGAAAGGCCATGACATCGCTCAGCCTCGTGTCGGAGGCGCGGATTTCTGATGAAAGCCTTACGGTTCAGATCGCCCTTCTCGAGCATGAGGGCTTCCGCCTCACCTATGCCGGACCGCCCGGAGGCGAACCCCGCACACCACCCTCGCGCACGCCCCGTATGCCTGCATCGCCCGACCTTCCGGCGGGGCTGGGGCTTATGGCGCAACGCGGTCAGGGTTATGGCGGCGCAGGGCTGCTCGACGCGGTCAATCTGACAACCGGGCAGGCGATAAACCCCAGACCCGCCGGCCTCATCAAAGCAGCGCCAGACAAGCTTCTGCTCCAGGCGAGCGACGAAGCCTCGGGGCTGAAGGCCGAAGTCGCAATTTCGATCGAGGCGGGTGCCATCCGCTGCCGGACGAGGCTCGTGAATGAGGGAAGCGGCCGATTGGCCATCGGACGCTGCGCCTCACTGTTATGGCCCTTGCCCGATTGGGCATCGACTATCCGGGCCAATTACGGCAGCTGGGCACGCGAGGGATTTGAGGCGGTGCATGAACTGGATGCCGGCGCATATGAACGCATCTCGCGGCTCGGCCGGACGGGGTTCGACGGACCACCCGCATTCACGTTAACGGATCACGGCACGCAGAGAGCGGCAGGCCGCGCGATGAGGGTGGGTCTTGAGTGGAGCGGCAGCCACCGCCTGCGGGTAGAGCGTTTTCCGAACGGTGCCGCCGAGTGCTGCGTGGAGGTCTTGTTCGAACCAGGTGAAATGGTTTTGGAACCGGGCGGGATATTCGACGCGCCTGCCGCCTTCGTTCTTTTGTCCGAGGAGGGGCTCGATGGCATGACGGCCTTGTCCCATCGCTATGCGAGGGCGCGCAACCGGCCAGCGGAACGCCACAAGGAAAGCGTCGCGGTCGCGCGCCCGGTGCATTTCAATACATGGGAGGCGCGCTATTTCGACTTCGATGAAGAGAGCCTGAAGGCATTGGCGCTCGACGCAGCGGCGCTTGGCGCCGAGCGTTTCGTGCTCGATGACGGATGGTTCAAGGGCCGCCGCAACGACCACACCTCATTGGGCGATTGGGTGCCCGATCCGGATCGTTTTCCGGAAGGTCTCGCTCCCCTGATCGCGCATGTGCATGCCCTCGGCATGCGTTTCGGGCTTTGGGTCGAGCCGGAAATGGTAAGCCGGGAAAGCGCGCTTTACCGTGCTCACCCCGAATGGGTGCTCGGCTATCCCGACCCCGACGCACCGACCGGCCGGCAGCAATTCGTGCTCGACCTCTCGAATGAGAAGGTGCGTGACTATCTCTTCGACAGCTTGTCCGCGCTGCTGAGCCCGGGCGGTATCGACTATCTGAAATGGGACTGCAACCGCGAACTTTATCCGGCAGAGATGAGCGGCAAGCAACGTGCCCATATGCAGGTGGAGGGTCTATACGCCTTATGGCGGCGATTGCGCGATGCCTTCCCGCATGTCGAGATCGAAAGCTGCGCGAGTGGCGGCGGACGAATGGATTTCGGTGTCCTGCCTTTTGTCAGCCGCTTTTGGGCAAGCGATGCAACAGACGCTCTGGACCGCATCCGTATCAATAGGGCAGCCATGTCGCATTTGCCGCATGAGATGATCGGCGCTCATGTGGGCTCGTCGCCCAACCATATAACGGGCCGGACCTTCTCGATGGCATTTCGCGCGCTGGTGGCTTTGTTCGGCCATTTTGGGCTGGAGCTTGATCCGGTACAGTTGACGGCGGAGGAGCGCCAGACGCTGATCCATGCGATCGGGATATTCAAGCGCTTCCGGGGACTCATCCATGAAGGCCGGATCACGTGGCAGGATGAAAGGGATCCCGCACTCGATGTCACGCTGATCGGGAAAGATGACGAGTTGTTGCTCCGTGTGCTGCGGACAGACACGGCCACCCGCCCGCTCAATCCAAGGATCGCGCTTCATGGCCTTGACCGGAATGCGCTCTACAGCGTCAGCGAGATCCTTCTGGAAACCGGCGCGGTGCAGGAACTGGGCACTTTCTCAGGCACCGCTCTTGCCTGGACGGGCCTGAGCGCCGATCCCCGTCAGCCGAATAGAGGCCGGCTGTTTCATCTGAGGAAGACGCAAAAGGCTAAGACAGGCGACACAAAAAACAGCGAGAGCGCCCGATGAAGCTTGGTGTTTGCTACTATCCGGAGCATTGGCCCGAGACGGATTGGGCAAGCGATGCGCGCATGATGAAGGCGATGGGGCTCACCCATGTCCGGATCGGCGAATTCGCCTGGAGCCGCATCGAGCCCGAGCAAGGCCGTTATGACTGGGGCTGGCTTGATCGCGCGATCGATTGTCTCCACGGCGCCGGCCTTGAGGTGACCTTGGGCACGCCGACGGCGACACCGCCCAAATGGCTCGTGGACGCCTATCCCGAAATCCTGCCTTACGATGAGCACGGCCATCCCCGCCGCTTCGGATCGCGCCGGCATTATTGTTTTTCATCGCCGGTCTATTGGCGCGAAAGCGCGCGGATCGTCGAGGCAATAGTCGGCCGCTACGGCCGCCATCCCGCCGTAACCATGTGGCAGACCGACAATGAATACGGGCACCACGGATCGGATGAGAGCTTTTCGCCGGCCGCCAAAGAGGCCTTCCGGCTCTGGCTTGAGCAGCGCTATGGCGAGGTCGAGCGATTGAATGAGGCCTGGGGTACGGTCTTCTGGTCGCAGACATATCGCAGCTTCGCGGAGATCGATCCCCCCGCGGCGACCGTGACGGAGCCGCACCCGTCTCACCGGCTCGACTGGCGCCGCTTCTGTTCCGATCAGATGTGCCGCTACAATGAGATGCAGGTAGCGATCATCCGGGAACGGAGCCCCGGCCGTTCCGTGACTCACAATTTCATAGGCGACTTCACGCGTCTGGATCACGCCAAGATGGGCCGCGCTTTGGATATAGCGAGCTGGGACAGCTATCCGATCGGCCTTTTGAGTGAAGGCCCCGCCTCGCACGAGAAGAAGCAAAGCTGGCTGACGCGCGGTGATCCTGACTTTGCCGGATTCAATCACGATGTCTTCCGCGCCTGCTCGCCAAAATGGGCGGTCATGGAACAGCAGCCCGGGCCGGTGAACTGGGCGCGATATAATCCCGCACCGGCAAAAGGCATGGTCCGGCTATGGACATGGGAAGCGCTGGCGCATGGCGCCGAATTTGTGAGCTACTTCCGCTGGCGTCAGGTCCCTTTCGCCCAGGAGCAGATGCATGCCGGGCTCCTCGCACCCGATAGAACCGTGCAACCGGTAGCTGGCGAGATTGAAACAATCGCCAGCGAGATCGCGCGTTTGGAGCCCCTTGCACAGGAAAAGGCGGAGGTGGCAATCCTCCTCTCCTATGAAAGCCTCTGGCAGCATGAAATCCAGCCCCAGGGCAACAGATCGGGACCGCTCCGGCCAGCGCGAGATTTGTACACCGCCTGCCGGCGCCTCGGTCTCAATGTCGACATCGTGTTTCCCGATAGCGAATTGACAGGATACCGCCTTGTGCTGCTTCCGGCGGTGACAATTCTCGACGAGGCGCTATGCGAGAAACTCGATCGCTCCGGCGCAATGGTTCTTGCAACAGCACTGACCGGCGCCAGAACAGTATCGGGAAGGTTGCCGCATAATTTGCCGCCCGGACCATTGCAGCGATGGACGGGCGTCAAGGTCATGTCGTTTGAGAGTCTGCCCGGCTTTGCGGAATTCGACGTGACTATCGAGGGCAAGAGTTGGAAGGCCTCGATGTGGCGTGAGGCAATCGAAACGCAAGGAGACGTCATCGGAAACTTTGCCGATGGTGCGCCTGCTTTTGTAAGGCAGGGACGTTTCCATTATCTGGCCTGCTGGCCAGGTGAAGATTTGCTTCTGGAAATCCTCTCGCGACTTTGTTTGCAAAACGAAATGCCGGTGATCGATCTCGGACCCGATCTGCGTATGCGATCGACGGCGCGGGTGAAGTTTGCCTTCAATTACGGCAGCGCCCCGATCGATCTCGGCGGCAAGGGAGCACCGCAGGAGGACAACGCCTATCTCCTTGGCGGGCGCATGCTGACTCCATCAGGCGTATCCGCCTGGCCGATCCGGCCGATCCTCGAACGACACTGAGGCAAGGCAACCGAAACTGCAAAAGAGGACCAAGAAGGGAAAATGGCTGGGGGACTAGGATTCGAACCTAGACTGGCGGAGTCAGAGTCCGCTGTCCTACCGTTAGACGATCCCCCAATGGCGTGAGGCAAATCCCGTGGGTTTGTGCCGGTTCCGGCTCGACTCGCGGGTGCTCTAGGCCTTGGTTGCGCGCGAAACTAGTCGCAGGGCTCGCCTTCGTCAACTCTTTGGGGCGGGCGGCCGCCGTTCCCCGTCCTTTACCCTGCGGCTCAGGCTGCTACACTTCTCCCAACTGAAAAATCGAGGGAATCCGGTGCGGAGCGCGGCCCGATTTGGGCCCGGCGCTTCCCGGATGGGATTTAAGTGCACCAGGAAGGTGACGGCGGCACAGGCGCCCCCGAAAGGGCTCCAGCCGCCAATCAGGGGCCATCTTTGCGCCCGCAGGCCGGCACCGGCCCTTCCGGCAAGGCGGAAGGCGCGGAGCCGCGTCCCGATGGCGCCGGTGAGAAAAAGCCGGGCAAGCCCCGCCGCCGCCGTGGCCGCCGCGGCAAGGGCGGTCGCACGGGCCAGCCCGCGCCTGCGCAAAAGCCTGCCTCCCCGCAAAAGCCCGCCGCTGCTCGCCCGGCCCCGCGCCCAAATCCGCGCCCGAACCCGCGTGAAGACAAGCTCTATGCCGCGCTCGATCTCGGCACCAATAATTGCCGCCTGCTGGTCGCGCGCCGCGCGCCGGAAGGCTTCAAGGTGGTCGATGCCTATTCGCGCATCGTCCGTCTCGGCGAAGGGCTCGCAAGTACGGGCGCGCTCGGCGAAGCGGCCATGTCCCGCGCCATCGACGCCTTGAACATCTGCGCCGAAAAGATGAAGCGCCGCGGCGTGAACCGCGCCCGCACCATCGCCACCGCCGCCTGCCGCACGGCATCGAACGGCCCGGATTTCATCGACCGCGTGAAGCGCGAAACCGGCCTCTCGCTCGAAATCGTCTCGACCGAGGATGAAGCCCGCCTCGCCGTCGCGGGCTGTGCGCCGCTTCTCGATGCCGACTGCGCCTCCGCGCTCGTCTTCGATATTGGCGGCGGCTCGACGGAGCTCATTTGGGTCCGCCTGGAGAGCAACGGCAATGGCAAATGCCGCCCGGTGATCGGCGACTGGATTTCGTTGCCCTGCGGCGTCGTCACATTGGCCGAGCGTCACGGCGGCGTCGATGTACCGGCCAATGTCTATGGCAACATGGTGCAGGAAGTGGCGGATCATCTGGCCCCTTTCCTCGGCCGCTTGCGCGAGGAGCGCGACAGCCGCCGCCCGTTCCATCTGCTCGGCACCTCCGGCACGGTCACGACCATCGCCGGCGTTCATCTGGGCCTTGAGCGCTATGACCGTTCGCGCGTCGACGGCATCTGGATTTCGCCCACGGAAGTGCATCGCGTCACGCGTTCGCTCCTTGATATGGATTACCGGCAGCGCGCCGCTCATCCTTGCGTCGGGCAGGAGAGGGCGGATCTCGTGCTTGCGGGCTGCGCCATATTCGAGGCGATTGCGGATGCCTGGCCGGCGGAGCGCCTCCGCGTCGCGGATCGGGGCCTGCGCGAAGGCATCCTCATGTCGCTCATGGATGCGGATGCGAACCGCCGCAGGCGCCGCCGCCGTCACAAATCGAAGCGCGGCCCGGTCCGCACGGAGGCAAGCGCATAATGGCCAAGGGACCGAAAAAGACCGGCGGCAGCAGCACGAGCAAGAGTTCGATCTCGGGCAGCGCGCGCGCCATGAAGGTGCGCGTAAAGACCGCCCGCAAGCGCAGCAACTCGTCCGCCCGCTGGCTCCAGCGGCAGCTGAACGATCCATACGTCCATGCCGCCAAGCGCGAAGGCTTCCGCTCCCGCGCCGCCTTCAAGCTGATGGAGATAGACGACCGTTACCACCTGCTGAAGCCGGGCGCCCGCGTGGTCGATCTCGGTTGCGCGCCCGGCGGCTGGTGCCAGGTGGCGGCCAAGCGCGTGAAGTCCGACGGGTCTTCGCCGCGCGCGGGCGTCGTCATCGGCATCGACTATCTGGAGACGGAACCAGTCCCCGGCGCGATCATCCTCCAGATGGACTTTCTGGACGAGGGCGCGGATGAACGCGTGAAGGAGGCCTTGGCCGGCGAGGCCGATCTCGTCCTCTCCGACATGGCCGCCCCCACCACCGGGCACAAGCAGACAGACCATCTCAGGATCATGCATCTCTGCGAGGTCGCGGCGCATTTCGCCATCGAGGTGCTCGCCCCCGGCGGCGCCTTTCTTGCCAAGGTCTTGCGGGGCGGAACGGAGAATGAGCTTCTGACGCTTCTCAAGCAGCACTTCAGCATCGTCCGCCATGTGAAGCCCGAGGCGAGCCGGGCCGATTCGGCCGAGATGTACGTGCTGGCTCAAGGCTTTAAGGGCCGTCGTGAAAGTGACGCTGAAGAGCCCGCGTGAATATTTTGCGCCCGCGTCATCGTGGCCTTTGCATTCCCGCATATAGGTGTTAAAAGCCAGCGCCAACACACGATAGGGTGGCCGCAGCAGTTCGGCCCAGGAGGTTGGCAGTATGATCCGTGAAGCGCTGACGTTTGATGACGTCCTTTTGTTGCCCGCCGCTTCCACGGTCCTGCCCAGTCAGGCAGACACGAAAACCCGCCTGACGAAATCGATCAGCCTCGGCATCCCCATCATCTCCGCCGCCATGGACACGGTCACCGAAGCGCGCCTCGCCATTGCCATGGCGCAGGCCGGCGGCATCGGCGTGCTCCACCGCAATATGTCGCCCGAGGCGCAGGCCGAGCAGGTCCGTCAGGTGAAGAAGTTTGAAAGCGGCATGGTGGTGAACCCCGTCACCATTGGCCCGGACGCCACACTTGCCGACGCACTTGCCGAAATGCAGCGCCACGGCATTTCCGGCATCCCGGTTGTCGAGCCCGGCACGAACAAGCTCGCCGGTATCCTGACGAACCGCGACGTGCGTTTTGCGAGCAACCCGGCAGAGCCCGTCCGCAATCTGATGACGAAGGATAACCTTGTCACGGTCGCCGATGGTGTCAGCCAGGAAGAGGCAAAGCGCCTGCTTCACCGCCACCGCATCGAAAAGCTCCTCGTCGTCGACGATGCCTATCGCTGCATCGGCCTCATCACGGTGAAGGACATCGAAAAGGCGCAGCTTCATCCGAATGCCGCCAAGGACGAGCAGGGGCGCCTGCGCGTCGCCGCCGCCACCACGGTCGGCGACGAAGGTTTTGCCCGCTCCGAGGCGCTGATGGCCGCCGGCGCGGATGTGGTCGTGGTCGACACCGCGCATGGCCATTCGGCCCGCGTTTCGGAAGCCGTCCAGCGCATCAAGAAACTCTCCAACAATACGCAGGTCATCGCCGGCAATGTCGCGACGGCGGATGCCGCCCGCGCGCTGATCGATGCCGGCGCCGATGCGATCAAGGTCGGCATTGGCCCCGGCTCCATCTGCACCACGCGCATTGTCGCGGGCGTCGGCGTGCCGCAGCTCACCGCCATCATGGATGTGGTGGAAGCCGCGCGGAAAAACGGCATCCCCGTCATCGCCGATGGCGGCATCAAGTTCTCGGGCGATCTGGCCAAGGCGATTGCCGCGGGCGCGGACTGCGCCATGCTCGGCTCGCTCTTTGCGGGCACCGAGGAAAGCCCCGGCGAGGTCTTCCTCTTCCAAGGCCGTTCCTACAAGGCCTATCGCGGCATGGGCTCCGTCGGTGCAATGGCCGTCGGTTCCGCCGACCGCTACTTCCAGCAGGACGTGAAGGATTCGCTGAAGCTCGTCCCCGAAGGCATTGAAGGACAAGTGCCTTACAAGGGCCCGGTCGGCACCGTGATCCACCAGCTTGTCGGCGGCCTGCGCGCCGCGATGGGCTATACCGGCAATGCCACCGTGAAGGAATTTCAGGAGAAGGCGGAATTCGTCCGTATCTCGTCCGCAAGCCTCCGCGAAAGCCATGTCCATGACGTGACGATCACGCGCGAAGCGCCGAACTATCCCGGCGGTGGAAGCTGATCGCGCGCCGCGAACCGGGTGGTGTGAAATGACACCCGGCGCACGTCTGCAATCCGCCATCGAAATCCTCGACGAGATTTTCAGAAGCGGCCGCCCGGCGGATCGCGTCTTCGACACATGGTCGCGTTCGAGCCGCTTTGCCGGTTCGAAAGACCGCACCGCCGTCAGCGAAATCGTCTTCACCGTGCTCCGCCGACGCGCCGAGCTTGCCGCCGCCTGCGGCAGCGATGAAGCGCGCCTGCTCGCGCTCGCCGCGCTCCGCCTCATCGATGCAAAGCCGCTCGCCGAAATCGAGGCGCTGGCAGATGGTGGCCGCCACGCCCCCGCGCCGCTGACGGGCGAGGAGAGGGCGGCGCTTGATGCCGCCTCATTGCCCGGCGCCGATGCGCCACCTCATGTCCGTTTCAACTACCCGGAATTTCTGCAAGCCGAACTCGAACGCGCCTTCGGCCCCCGCCTCGAAGCCGAGATGGCGGCGCTGCTCGATCGCGCCCCGACGGACCTTCGCGTCAATACGCTGAAATCCTCGCGCGACAAGGCGCTCGCCGGGCTTGCCGAAGCGGGCATCGCGGCGGAGCACTGTGCGCTTTCGCCCTGGGGCATCCGCCTTCTTGCGCGCGCCAACCTGCCGGGCCTCGCGCTCTTCCGCGATGGCGCCATCGAAATTCAGGATGAGGGCTCGCAGCTTGCCTGCCTTCTCTCCGCCGTGAAGCCGGGCGAGCAGGTCGTGGACCTCTGCGCGGGCGGCGGCGGCAAGTCCCTCGCGCTCGCCGCCATGATGGGCAATCGCGGACAGATCTATGCCTGCGACATCGATGGCCGCCGCCTTGGCGGTCTCGTCCCCCGCACCGAGCGCGCCGGCATCCGCAACCTGCAGACCCGTGTGCTTGAGCCCTTCAGGCCCGGCGAACCGGATGCGAGTTTCGCGGACCTCGAAGCCCGCGCCGATTGCGTGCTAGCCGATGCGCCCTGCAGCGGCACCGGCGCCTGGCGCCGCAGCCCCGATGCCCGCTGGCGCCTCACGCCCGAAATGCTGGCCGGCTACTGCGCCGCGCAGGATGAAGTGCTCGCCCGCGGCGCGCGCCTCGTCCGCCCCGGCGGCCGCCTCGTCTATGTCACCTGCTCGCTGCTCCCCTCCGAGAATGAGGAGCGCGTCGCCGCCTTCGCCGCCGCGAATCCCGGATTCGTGCTTGAGGACTGGCAGGCTCATTGGCCAGACGGGCTTCCCGCGCTTCCCGCACCGGCGGGCGGCGCCCTTCGCTTGAGCCCCGTAACAGCCGGAACGGACGGCTTTTTCATCGCCATTCTCCGCCGCGAGGCCGGGGCATGATGCGCTGCGGCAACAGGCTTGACGGGTCCGGGGAAGGATGGTCTACCGGACATTCCTCTCCCGACGGGCCTGGATGGATGGCGGCCGAATTCTCCCGGAAAATCTGTCTTTTTGCGTGTCTCGCCCTTGGCATTCTGGCCTTGGGGCTTGTCGCGCCCGCCGCTGCCAAGAATGTTGATGCCGCTTCCGCCCGTGCCTCGCTCTCGCTCGCGTCCAAGGGCGCGGCGGCGATGGAGCGGGGCGATTTCCTCGCCGCCCAGCGCCTCTATGAAACCTCGGTCGTGGCGAACCCTGCCAATGCCGCCGCCTTCACCGGCCTCGGCACCGCCCATGAAGCGCGCGGCCAGGCGCGGCTCGCCCGCAAATATTACAACATCGCACTCTCGATAGAGCCGTTGGACACAGCCGCCTTGAGCCGCCTTGCCCAGCTCGACCTGAAGGAAGGCAACCGCGCCGCCGCCACGGAAGGCCTGCGGAAGCTGCGCGCCTTCTGCGCCGCCTGCGGCGAAACGCAGGAGCTTTCCCGCGCGCTCGGCCTCGGGCCGCAAGACCCCATTCCCGCTTCAACCGATCCGTAGACGGAACATGACCGAAGACCGCATCCTCATCATCGATTTCGGCAGCCAGGTAACGCAGCTCATCGCCCGCCGCGTCCGCGAAAGCGGCGTCTATTGCGAGATCGTTCCCTTCAACAAGGTGGACGAAATCTGGCAAGGCTTTGGCGCAAAGGGCGTCATCCTTTCCGGCAGCCCCTCAAGCGTCAGCCGCGAAAACAGTCCCCGCGCCCCGCAATATGTTTTCGAGGCGGGCCTTCCCGTTCTCGGCATCTGCTATGGCCAGCAGACCATGACGCTGCAGCTGGGCGGCAAGGTCGAAGGCAGCGACGAGCGCGAATTCGGCCGCGCCTCCATCGAGGTGATCGAGGACACGCCGCTGCTTGATGGCATCGTCGGCAAGGGCGGGACGGAACCCGTCTGGATGAGCCACGGCGACCGCGTCGTCGCCATCGCGCCGGGCTTCAAGGTCGTGGCGCAGAGCCGTGGCGCGCCCTTCGCCGTCATCGCCGATGAAGAGCGCCGCTTCTATGGCGTCCAGTTCCACCCGGAGGTCGTGCACACGCCGCGCGGCCGCGACATGTTGTGGAACTTCACGCATCGCATCTGCGGCTGCAAGGGCGACTGGACCATGGCCGCCTTCCGCGAAACCGAAATC
>JAHBYL010000039.1 GCA_019635955.1 Parvibaculum sp. | reverse complement strand
GACGGCATTATGCGCCGCGTTCCAGTACCAGGACCGCTTGATGCGCCAGCCATCCACGATGTCGCCGACGAGATAGATCGTCTCTGCGTCATTGTGGCGGAGGAAATCGAGCAGGAGTTCGGCCTTGCAGCCCGGCGTGCCGAGGTGAATGTCGGATAGGAAGAGCGTGCGGTGCTGCTTCCTGTGCTTCGGGCGCGGCCCGAGCAATCTTTCGTCGAGCCCGCCGCGCCGCGCCTTGGCGCGGGCTGCTTCCTTGCGGGCCTGTTTTGCGGTCAACACGGGTTTCTCTTCCGCGTTGCGCGTCTTGTCGAGCAAGGTGGTATCGAACAGGGTCATGTCCTCGTCGATCTCCGGCCGCGCCCATTTCGAGCTGCGCGGCAGTTGCGAATCGTTTTCCTTTCATTTCTCACGCCGGGAATATGGGTGCGGCGCAATACGCTCTCGTGACAAAGCGATGACGTTTATGTGACGCTTGGGGCGATGCTGCGGCATTTCGCCCTTTGCCGCCCGGTCCGGCCCGGCTCGCCGCGACAATGCTAGAGTGAGCAAAAACGGACCCGGACCGGCCATGCGCATCCTCATCGTCGAAGACAATCGGCGCCTCGCCCAGCTCATCGCGAAGGGCTGTGGCAAAGAAGGTTTTGCCGCCGATTGCTGCGCCGATCTCGAGGGTGCGCAGGCGGCGCTTGCCGCCACCCGGTACGACGCCGTCATTCTCGATCTCGGGCTTCCCGACGGGGACGGGCTGGATTTCCTCTCGGCATTGCGCGGCGAGGGGAGCGACATGCCGGTGCTGGTGCTGACGGCGCGGGATGCGCTGGAGGCGCGGGTCGAGGGACTCAATGCCGGCGCGGACGACTATCTG
The DNA here is from genome assembly GCA_019635955.1 of Parvibaculum sp. Classification (GTDB taxonomy): domain Bacteria; phylum Pseudomonadota; class Alphaproteobacteria; order Parvibaculales; family Parvibaculaceae; genus Parvibaculum. The sequence goes on along the minus strand of JAHBYL010000039.1, from coordinate 23,634 downwards.
CTCAAGCCTTTCGCGATGGAGGAACTGGTGGCGCGGTTGCGCGCGTTGCTCCGGCGGCCCGGCAAGGCGCTCGGCCGGGTGCTCAGCGCAGGCAATGTCGCGCTCGATACGGTGGGGCGGGAAGTCTCCGTGGCGGGTGCGCCCGTGATGTTTTCGAAGAGGGAAACCGACCTGCTCGAAATCCTGCTGCGGCGCCAGGGCCGCGTGGTGCCGAAAGAGACGATCGAGCAGGGGCTTCATGCCTTCGACGACGAGGTATCGTCCAATACGGTGGAGGTTTCCGTGCACCGGCTGCGCAAGCGGCTGGAGGAGGCGGGGGCAACGGCGGAAATACACACGCTGCGCGGCATCGGCTATCTGCTGGGTGTCGCATGAACAGAATGTTCCGCGCGCTTGGTTCCAACTCGCTCGAGGCGCGGCTCAACCGGCGCATGATCGCGATCGTGCTGCTCGTCTTTGCGTTCCTTCTGCTGATCCTGAAGGTGCAATACGAGGCGGAGCGCGACACGCTGCGGGACCGCTCGCTTCTGGCGCAGGCGGCCGATGTGGCCGCGCATGTCACGGTCACGGGGGACGGCGTGTCGCTTTCGCTGCCGCCCAATCTCGACGACGCCTATGACCGGCCGGACCGGCAGTTCGTCTATCTCATCGTGGATAGGGAGGGGCGTGTGCTCACCTCGTCGCATGGCCAGCAGGCGCTGCTTGCGCCACTGCCGGAGGCGGGGAGCGACCCCTATTTCAGCCTGCCCGATCTTGCCGGGCGCGGCACCTATTACGGCGTGACGGCGTCGCTCGGCCGGGGAGAGACGCCAGCGCTTTATGTGCAGGTGGCGCAGGGGTCGCTGCATGAGGATGTGCTGGCGGATTCGCTGGTGGAGGAATTCCTTGAACGCTCATGGCATTTCCTGCTGCTGTTCGGCATCGGCGTGATTACCGTCACGGTCTGGACGGTGCGCCAGTCGCTCGCGCCGGTGACGGCGCTTTCGCATCTGGCGCGGCGCATCGGCCCGGCCAATCTCGACAGGCGCCTGCCGGAAGAGGGGCTGCCGCTCGAAATCCTGCCTCTCGTGCAGTCGGTCAACCGCTCGCTCGACCGGATCGAGGAAGGCTATCGCCGCGAGCGCGACTTCACGGCCAATGCCGCGCATGAATTGCGGACGCCGCTGGCGGTGCTCAAGGCGAATATCGAAACCATGTCGGGGCTCGAGGAAGTGCCGCAGCTTCTGCAGGAGCTTGGCGGGCTCGAGCGGCTCGTCACCCAGCTTCTCAGGCTTTCGCAGGCCGACAATCTGGTGCTGCAGCCCGGCGAGACGGCCGACCTGCACGACGTGGCGCGGGCCGTGGCCGAGCAGCTTGCGCCACTGGCGCTGGCAGCGGGCAAGAGCATTGCGCTTTCCGGGGACGGGCCTCTCCCGGTTCACGGCAATGCGGATTTTCTGGGGCTGGCGCTGCGCAACCTCGCCGAGAACGCGCTGGCACATACGCCGCGGGGCGAGGCCGTGGAGATCAGGGTAGGGCCGGGGCCGGCCGTTACCGTGATCGACCGGGGGCCGGGGCTTCAACCGGGCGAAGAGGGGCGGATTTTCGAGCGGTTCTTCCGGGGGCGGGGCGATGCCTATGCAGGGGCGGGGCTCGGTCTTTCGATCGCGCGGCGGATTGCCGTCATCCATGGCGGTTCGATCGAGACAGGGCAGGAGGGCGGAAAGGGGGCGGCCTTCACGCTGCGCCTGCCCGAATTGCCGCAGCCCCGCCCGCTGTAAGGTTCGTGTAAGCCGCTTCCTGTGGATTCCCTGCTGGCGGACAGAAAGCCCGCCGCGACGCAGGATATCCGCATGCCGATTCCAAGCCTGTTCCGGGCCGTGATGCAGCGCCTTGCCGCCATGCGGCTGCCGGCGCTCCATCCCCTGGCGCTTGCCATCATTACCGCCGCGCTTCTGGTGCTCTTCTATAATGGGCAGCTCTGGACGGCGGTGTTCGGCTGGTGGCCGGGGCGCAGCGCGGGCGACATCGCCTTTCTTGCATCGATCGGGTTAGTGCTCACGGCGGCATTCGCCTTGGTGCTTCAGCCCTTCGCCTTTCCCCGCGTGCTGAAGCCCGTTCTCGTTTTCATCATCCTCGCTGCGGCGGGCGTTTCCTATTTCGCGTCCACCTATGGCGTGATGATCGACCGTAGCATGATCGCGAATGTTGCCGAGACGGATGCGCATGAAGCCGGCGACCTGATGAATCTTTCCTTCCTGTGGCACATGGCGGTCTATGCGCTTCTTCCCGCGGCGCTCATCATCGCCGTGCCGCTGCGGCGCTATGGCCTCAAGCGGGAAATGCTGCAACGCGCCGGCGCGGTGGCCGCCTCGCTTCTCGTGATCGCTGGGAGCGCGGCGTTCTTCTATCAGGACTATGCGGTGCTGGTGCGCGGCCATCGCGAGATGCGCTTCATGATCAATCCGTCGGCGGCTCTATATGCCTCGTTCCGCCATGCGACGGCGGTGCCCTCTGCCATGGCAAGCGAGTTCAGGAGCATTGCCGCGACTGTGGAACGCGATGCGGCCGGCGACGGACGGCGGACGGTGATCGTGCTCGTGGTTGGCGAGACGGCGCGGGCCGATCATTTCTCTCTCAACGGCTATGGACGGGAGACGACGCCCTTGCTGGCGGCGCGCGATGTGACGAGCTTCGGTGAGGCGCGCTCCTGCGCGACATCGACGGCGGAATCCGTGCCATGCATGTTCTCCGATCTCGGCCGCGCCGATTATTCCTCGTCGGAGGCCGCCTCGCGGGAAAACCTGCTCGACCTCGTCGCCCGCGCCGATATCGACGTGTTGTGGCTCGAGAACAATTCGAGCTGCAAGGGCGTCTGTGCGCGCGTGCCGACCCGGACCGCGTGGGAAATGTCCGACCCCGCCTATTGTTCGGGTGGCGAATGTCTCGACGATGTACTGGTGGACCAGCTCAAATTCGCTCTGGCGCGAAACGAGCGCGACCTTCTCGTCGTGTTCCACCAGATCGGCAGTCACGGGCCGGCCTATTACAAGCGCTCGACGGCCGTCTATCGCGCCTTCGCGCCGATCTGCGAGACGAGCGAGATCCAGTCCTGCTCGCAGGAGGAACTCGTCAACACCTATGACAATTCGATCCGCTATACCGACCACATTCTCGCGGACATCATCGATGCGCTGACGCGCGTGTCGGACCGTTTCGACACGGCGATGTTCTATGCCTCCGACCATGGCGAGTCGCTCGGCGAGAGCGGGCTCTATCTGCACGGATTGCCCTACATGTTCGCGCCGGACGAACAGAAACATGTACCGATGCTCTTCTGGGCTTCGTCCGGCTATCGCGAGGCTTCAGGGCTCGACCGGGGCTGTCTCGCCCGTGAAGCGGGCAATGCCTATAGCCACGACAACATCTTCCATTCGGTGCTCGGACTGTTCGATATCCGGACGGAGGTTTATGACGGCGAGCTCGACATGTTCGCGCCGTGCCGCCACGCCGGAAAGCTCGCCGAATTGCCCGTGGAGCAGGCGGCGGAAAGGAGCGCGCTCCCGTGAGCGATATCTCCTCGCAAAAGGTTTCCGGGCGCATCCCGGGTGTGCGGCTCGAGACCGCGGCCGCCGCGGCGGCCATATTCTTCTTCGCCTTCTGGCCGCCGGTCCATGCGCTCGACATACGGCTTGCCGCCTATTTCTTCGACAACGCGTCGGCGAGTTGGCTGGTGCCGCCGTCGCGGGAAGATCTGCTCTACTGGCTCGTCTATCGCGGGCCGAAACTTGCGTTGGCGATCGCAGGCGGCGGCGCGGCGCTCTGGCTCATCACCGAGGCGGTGCGGCGGCGGTGGCGGCCGCGATATACGCAATATGCTCTCGGACTGGCCGTCGTCGCGCTGGTGCCGCTCGTGACGGGGCTTCTCAAGGCGGTAACGGGCGTTTCCTGCCCGGCGCAGGAGATGCTGTTTGCCGGGCCCTATTCTCATGCCGACATGGTGACGCGGCTTCTCGGCAGCGTTCCCTATAACGAGCATCTGCGCTGCTGGCCTGCGGGACATGCCTCGGCCGGCTTCGCGCTGCTCGGTCTCAGGCTTGTCGCGCCGCCGCTGTTGCGCTCGGCCTTTCTCTACACGATGCCGGGGCTCGCGGCCGGCTGGACGCTCGGTCTCTACCAGATGGCGCGCGGGCAGCATTATCTCTCCCATACCATCGTGACCATGGCGATCGCCTTTCTCATCTCGTCGCTTGCCTGCGCATGGCTTGCGCGGATCGAGGATCGCGGTTGACCGGGAGACGGTTTTTCCTGCTAATCGGAACGAACGCAGCGAAACGCCGATGACGTTTCGATGACAGTCCCGCGACGAGCAACCGGAAGACTTCGCCTTGGCGCTTCGCCGTTTCATTCACATCATTCTCAATCCCACGGCAGGCAGGCGGAAGCGCGGGCTGCTGGACGATGTTGTCGGGCGATTGCGGGCGGCGGGCGCGGATGTGACGGTCGAACTCACGCAGTCGGCGGGCCATGCGACGGAGCTTGCGCGGGCGGCGGCGCGGGCCGGACATGCGGATGTGATCGTCGCGGCGGGCGGCGACGGCACGATCAATGAGGTGGCGCGCGGCCTGCTCGGCCAGGGCGTGCCGCTCGGCATCGTGCCGCTCGGCACGGCGAATGTGCTCGCGGTGGAGATCGGTCTTCCTCCGAAGGCGGAGGAAATCGCCTCCATGCTGCTTGGCGGCCCGGCGGAACTCATCGGCACGGGGCTCGTCGAGGGCGAGATCTTCCTGCTGATGGCCGGGATCGGCTTCGATGGCGAGATCGTGCATGGAATCGATCCGAAGCTGAAGCGGCTCTGGGGCAAGGGCGCGTTCATCTGGTCGGGTCTCAAGACATGGGTTCGGGGACCGGGGCACGACATAAGCCTTGTCGTGGACGGGCGCGAGAAGCGCGCGGCCTGGGCGGTCGTGACCAACGGGAAGCATTATGCGGGGCCCTATGTGCTCGCGCCTCAGGCGAAGCTTGCCGAGCCGGGGCTCACGCTTTTTCTGTTCCGGAAGAAGTCGCGCTTTGCCTTTGCGGTCTATCTCGCGGCGCTGGGGCTCGGTCTCGTGACGCGGCTCCGCTCGGTCGAGGTGATGCCCGCACGCGTGATCGAGTTCAGGGGGCCGAAGGGACTTGCCGTCGAGATCGACGGCGACGACAGGGGCTTCCTGCCGCAGCGGATCGAGCAGGGCACGCAGTTTCTCCGGATGGTGGTGCCGGGCTAGGCGGCGTCCGCGCCGAAGCGGGGGCGGGTGAGGCCTTGGTGCGAGGGGAGCGCCGCGGGCGCCGTCCAGCGGCCGTAATAATCCGCAAGCGACATGGAGACGCCGTCCGAACCCATGATGCGGGCATGCTTGCGCGTGAGACGGCGCGGCTCCGTCACACCGCAGGAATGGGCGATGATGCAGACTTCTTCCGTCACGCGCTCTGCATAGCGGCGGACGCGCTCCGCCTTGTCGGTGACGTCGAGGCCGCGCTGCAGGCGCTTGTCATGCGTGGTGATGCCGGTGGGACAGGTGTTCTTGTTGCATTGAAGCGCCTGGATGCAACCGAGCGAGAACATGTAGCCGCGCGCCGACGAAACGAAATCCGCGCCGACGCAGAGCGCCCAAGCGACCTCGGCCGGCGTGATGAGCTTGCCGCTCGCATTGACGCGGATGCGCGACTTCAGCTTGTGGCGCTCCAGCGCGTCGCAGAGCATGGGCAGGCTTTCCCAGATCGGCAGGCCCACATAATCGATCAAGGGCATGGGCGCCGCGCCCGTGCCGCCGTCGGCACTGTCGAGCGTGATGAAATCCGGCGCATGCTCGATGCCGCGCGCATTGATTTCCTCGCAGAGCTCGTCGAGGAAATCATAGGAGCCGAGGACGAGCTTGAAGCCGACGGGCTTTCCCGTGACCTCGCGAACATGGGAAACCATGTCGAGCAGGTCGCCCACGCTTTCGATTTCAGGATGACGGTTCGGGCTGATCGAGTCCGTGCCCTGCGGAATGCCGCGGATGCGGGCGATCTCGGCGGTGACTTTCGCGCCGGGGAGAATGCCGCCCTTGCCGGGCTTTGCGCCCTGGCTCATCTTGATTTCGAACATGCGGATAGTGTCGATGGCGGCGAGCGCCTTCAGCCTGTCGTCGCAGAGAGAGCCGTCATCCTTGCGGCAACCATATTTCGCGGTGCCAATCTGGAAGACGATGTCGGCGCCGCCCTCGAGATGGAAGGGCGAGAGGCCGCCTTCGCCGGTGTTGAGCCAGATGCCCGCCATGCGCGCGCCATTCGACAGCGCCAGCACGGCCGGCTTCGAAATCGCGCCATAGGACATGCCGGAAATATTGTAGATCGAGGCGGTGCGATAGGGCGTGCGCGCATAGGGTCCGATCTCGACAATGGCGGTATCGGTGGCGTTCGCATCGAGCATGGGGAAGGGGCAATTCGCGAAGGTGACAGTGCCCGCGGGGCGGAGGTCGCGCGTCGAGCCGAAGGCGACGGTGGCGTCCACGCCCTTTGCCGCGCGATAGACCCAGGCGCGTTGCGCGCGGTTGAAGGGCAGTTCCTCGCGATCCATCGCGAAGAAATATTGCCGGAAATATTCACCGAGCGTTTCGAAGAGATAGCGGAAGCGGCCGATCACCGGATAGTTGCGGCGGACGGCATGTTTCGTCTGGGTGATGTCGATGACGTAGATGACGGCGAGCGAGGCGACGAGGCAGCCGATGCCGAGAATGAAGAGCGCCGACATGATGTCGACGATCTGCCAGATGACAGAGCCGTTCAGCGCCTCGGCGAGCCGCCTGGTCGCGTCTGCGATGGAAGTCATGTCCCTCTTGCCCCCTCAGGCCGTGTAGCGCGGTCAGGCGCCCGGAATTGCAGCCTCCGCCATTTGCGTCGGACCGCTGCGCGCGGGCAGCGGATCGAGAACGCGCGGTTCCTCGCGCGTTGCGGTTTCGGCGTGTTCGCCCATGTCGCCTTCGGCGATCGAGAGGCGGAGCCCCACGGATGCGCTGGCGCGGATGGAGCCCACGGGCGTCGCGTCGAGCACCTTGGGTGCGGGAAGATAGGCCGCGGTTGTGACAGGTGTCTGAAGGACTGGCGTCTGGAGGACGGGCGCTTCGCTGCGATGGATGGCGGGCTTCAGGAGGCCGCTCATGTCGACATGTTCGGCGGTGCGCGCAGGCGTGTAGGCGATGTTCGCGACGCGCTCGCGCTCGGTCTTCCAGATGCGGATAACGCGGGCGAAATAGCGCCCGCCGCGCCAGGCCGTCTGCGAATGATAGCTTGCGACGGCCTGCTGCCAGGAGCCGGTGCGCTCGCGCAGATCCATCAGGAATTCGGCGCCATAAGCCATGTTGATCATGGGATCGAAAGCCTCGTCGAGGCTCGAAAAGGCGTGGGGGTGGTAGCGCAGGTTCACCTGCATGCAGCCGATATCGATGGAGCGCATGCCGCTGTCGAGAAGCTGCTGCGTCTTCGCCACCGCTTCGCGCTTGCTGTTGAAGTAATAGGCCTTGCCCTCGGCATTGATGGTCCAGGGCCAGGCGCGGGCCTTGCCGGTCTTCGGGCTGTAGCGGCCCGATTCCGCCATGGCGACGGCGGCAAGGAGGGCGCGGGGCAGGGCATTTTCGCGCTCGTGATGGATGGCGGCCGCTTCGCAAAGCGCGGAGGGGTCGGTTTCGAGGCCATAGCCGGCTTCAGGCGCCTTCGCCTCGCCGGGGCCCATCATGGCGAGAAGGCCGAGCGCGGTGGCGGTGAGCAGCAAGGCGCGGCCCGGCCGCAGATGCCGCCGGTCGAAGTCCCTGCCGCGCCGATTTGCCGATGTCATCAAATCCATCCCAGCCATGCCCCCGGGGTCCGGAGGCGGTCCCTTTTGAGGGTCATCATGGCGGGGAGGCATTAAGGAAGGCTTGAAGGCGGCGGGGGCCCCTGGAGAGGCCGGGAGATGCGGCATTTTGCGCTGCACATTAATGCAGACTCATACGAGGTGCTGACTAAAAAAGCTGCGCTATGCCAATAGTTTGGGCGTCAAAAATTTTTGCTGCACTGCGTAAAAGTTCACTTGATTTATGTGCAGTGCAATGTCATCTTGTGCATCGCGGCATCGGTTGAGACTTTCTCCCGCTGCCGCAGCCCTTCCTGGGCGTTTCCTCCCTAAACTTGGGCCCTGGTTCGCCAGGGCCCCTTTTTTTGTGCCGAGGGTATTGCGGGGTCAGAAGGCCGCGCCGCGGATGCCCGTGCCGAGGACGGACCAGTCGCAGCCCGAAAGCTCCGAAATGAAGCGCTTCATGTCGTCCCGCACCCGGGCGAAGCCTGAATGGCGCTCGAGCTTGCCTTCATCCATGTAGAGAGCGCGGTTGATCTCGATCTGAAGGGCGTGGAGCCCCCGGGCGGGCTTGCCGTAATGCTCGGTGTTGAAGCCGCCGGCGTAAGGGTTGTTGCGGACGACGCTGTAGCCGAAGCGCCGGAGAATGCGTTCCGCTTCGGCGGAGAGGGCGGCGGCGCAGGAGGTGCCGTAGCGGTCGCCGAGCACGATGTCCGCGCGGTTCGAGCCATTGTCGTCATCCGCGGGGCCGCCGACGGAGGGCATGGAGTGGCAATCGATCAGCACCGCATAACCGAAGGCCGACAGCGTGTCCTCCAGCAGGCCCCGCAAGGTCTCGTGGAAGGGCATGTAGAGATGGCGGATACGGGCCTCGACATCTGCATAAGCGAGCGGCTCGCGATAGATCTCGGCCGAATCGGCCACGACGCGCGCGATGGTGCCGAGGCCGCCCGCGACGCGGAGCGAGCGCGTGTTCACATGGGGCGGCAGGGGCTCGGCAAACATGGTGGGGTCGAGCTCATAGGGCTCGCGGTTCGCATCGAGAAAGGCGCGGGGAAAGAGGGCGTGGAGAAGCGGCGCGCCCAGCCGGACGGCGCTGCCGAACAATTCCTCGACGAAACAATCCTCCGAGCGGCGCAGCGTCTGCGGATCGAGATTGGAGGTGCGCACGAAGCCTTCGGGATAGGCGCGGCCGCTATGCGGGGAACTGAAGACAAAGGGAATCCGCTGGCGGGCAGGGCGTTCCACGGCGAGCGGGCGCTCGAACAGCCCGGTCAGATCGCCGTCGAACGCGGTGCTGCTGCGCTTTGCGCGCGGGGCCGGTGTTTCGGGGACTAGATCCATGGCGGAAGGTCGCAGAATCGTGCCGGTTTCGAGGTTTCGCGTCGGAAAAGCATACACGGCATCGCCCCGGCATGCGACCGGGCCGCGTGAATTCGCCTGAACGGGATGCAGATCGGGTTCATATCCTGTTTACTCCTCGGACCTTATTGTGCCGATATGGAGTGAGAAGGGCGAATCGACGCGTCCCGGCTCCAAAATGGTGGGGTTCTGGAACTCGGTTGGGCGGGCCAATGGCACGAATTCTCCTTGCGGAAGACGATGAATCGATGCGCCGCTTTCTGGCGAAGGCGCTGGAGAATGCCGGCCACGAAGTGGTGTCTTACGGCCAGGGCGACGAGGCCCATAGCCGGCTGAAGGACGATGTCTTCGACATTCTGCTGACCGATATCGTGATGCCCGAGATGGACGGCATCGAACTCGCCCGGCTGGCGGCGGAACTCGACCCGACGCTCAAGATCATGTTCATCACCGGCTTTGCGGCTGTGGCGCTCAATCCGGACGTGCCGGCACCCGCCGAGGCGAAGGTGCTTTCCAAGCCCTTCCATCTGCGCGATCTGGTGGCCGAGGTCGACCGGCTGATGGCCGCCGCCTGAGGCGGGCAAGGGAGCCGCTTTCCGGCGCGTTTCCGGCTTGTCTTTGGGGAACATCCCCGATATAGGAACGGCCTCCGGGGCCGATTTTCCCGGCGGGCGGCCCAAGGCGTCCCGCTCCCAATGGCAATGGGCGTGTAGCTCAGCGGGAGAGCACTTCGTTGACATCGAAGGGGTCACAGGTTCAATCCCTGTCACGCCCACCATTGCCAGCTTCCACCCTCACTGCCATTTCATTGCGGATTGCCCGAGATTTGCCCGAAAGCGGGGCATATGCTGGCAAATTGCCATTTTAGCGCTGCGTCAAATGGCCTATTCCAGTTAGCCGCTTCGCCGGGGCCGCCGACCCGGCCGGATGCCTTTCCGGCTTGCAGCGACGCCGCAAGACCCCTGTCAGAGTCCGATACATGCCGTTGAACCTTCAGTCGCTCAAAAGCCGCTCGCCCCGCCAGATCGCCATTCTGGCCGGCATTGTCTTTCTGGCTTTCATCGTCATCCTTTTCGCCTACCGGCTTTATGGCCGCTTCGCGCCGCAGAACGGCTTCGGCTGGCCGACGCCGGTGGTCGAGGTGGTGGAGGCCGAACGGCAGCAGGTGGAGACGAGGGTTTCGGCGCTCGGCACGCTGCAGGCCGATCAGGCGATCACGCTGACACCGGAAATCACCGGCATCGTGACCAGCATCGACTTCGAGGATGGCCAGCGGATCGAGAAGGATGGCGTCGTCATCCGGCTCGACGACCGCGACCTCAATGCGCGGCTCGCGCAGGCGGAGGCACGGCTGGTACTGACGCGCGCAAATTACCAGCGTGCCGACCGGCTGCTCAACCAGGGTTCCGGCACGGCGCGGGCGCGCGACGAGGCGCTCAATGATTTCAAGTCCGCGGAGGCGGAAGTCGCCGCGACGAAGACCGCGCTCGACAAGGCGACGATCACGGCGCCCTTCTCCGGCATTATCGGCCTTCGCCAGGTGAGTATCGGCCAGTTCGTGACCGCGGGACAGCCGATCGCGACGCTTGCCGATGTCGACAATCTGCGGATCGACTTTCAGGTGTCCGAAGTCTTCCTGACGCAGATCAGGCCGGGACAGGACGCGACCGTCACCTTCGACGCGCTGCCGGGCGAGAGCTACCGCGGCACGGTGAGCGCGGTCGATCCCGTGATCAGCATGGACGGCCGCTCGCTCAGCGTGCGTGCGCTGATCCGCAATGAAGAAGACAAGCTCAGGCCTGGTCTTTTCGGCCGGGTCGAAATCGTGACGGCGACGCGCCAGTCGATCCTGTTGCCGGAAAGCGCGATCGTCGTTTCCCCGGAAGGCGGCAATGCGGTGTTCGAAGTCGTGGACGGCGCGGCGAAGATCACGCCGGTGCGCATCGGCGAGCGCCGCCCGGGCGAAGTCGAAATTCTCGAAGGCGTGGAAGATGGCGATGTGGTGATCGTTGCCGGCCAGCTCCGCGTGCAGGATGGCGGCCAGGTCGAGATCGTCGAACCCGCAGGAGGCGGCTCGCCCGCCGGAGCGAACCAGACTGCCGCGGAATAGCGGGGGAGCGGCATGCATATATCCGAACTCTTCATCCGCCGTCCGGTCTTCGCGACCGTCGTCAGCCTGATCCTGATGCTGGTCGGCATCGTCTCCTACGACCGGCTGTCGGTACGCGAATATCCCGAAATCGACGAGCCGGTGGTGACCGTCACCACGACCTATCGCGGCGCGAGCGCGGCGGTGGTGGAGCGCGAGGTGACGCAGCCGCTGGAAGATTCCATGGCCGGCATCGAAGGCATCGAGGTGCTTTCCTCGACCAGCCGCGCCGAGGAAAGCCAGGTGACGGCGCGCTTCACGCTCGAGACCGATCCCGATGTGGCGGCGAGCGACGTGCGCGACCGTGTCGGCCGCGCGCGCGGTTTTCTGCCGGACGAGATCGAGGAACCGATCATCGCCAAGGTCGAGGCGGATGCGCAGCCGATCATGTATATCGCGTTCAAGAGCGACCGCATGTCTTCGCTCGAGATCACGGATTATCTCGACCGTATCGTGACCGACCGGCTGCAGAACCAGCCCGGCGTGGCGCAGGTGAGCATTTTCGGCGGGCGCGAATATTCGATGCGCGTCTGGATCGATCGCGAGCGGCTCGCCGCCTATAATCTCACCGTGCAGGACGTGGAGAACGCGATACGCACGCAGAACGCAGAAATACCCTCGGGCCGCATCGAAAGCATCGACCGCGAATTCACCGTTGTTTCCAAGACCGCGCTGCAGACGCCGGAGGAATTCCGCGACATCGTGGTGAAGGAGAGCGGCGGCTTCCAGGTGAAGCTCGGCGAGGTGGCGCGGGTGGAAGTGGGCCCGGCCGATGTGCGCCGCTCGGCGACCTATAACGGCGAGACTTCGATATCGCTCGGTGTGGTGAAGCAGGCGACGGCGAACCCGCTCGACGTGGCGGCGAATGTGCGCCGCACGCTCGACGAACTGCAGCCGACCCTGCCCGCCGGCATGGGCTCTTTCGTCGGCTACGACACGTCGATCTTCATCGCCGAATCCATCAAGTCGGTCTATGAAACGATCTTCGAGGCGGTGGTTCTCGTCGTTTTGGTGATCTTCGTGTTCCTGCGCACGGTGCGCGCTTCGTTCATTCCGGTGGTGACGATCCCGATTTCGCTCATCACCACGTTCGGCATCATGCTGATGCTCGGCTTCAGCATCAACACGCTGTCGCTCCTTGCCATGGTGCTTGCCATCGGCCTTGTGGTGGACGATGCGATCGTGATGCTCGAAAACATCTACCGGCATATCGAGGAAGGAAAGACGCCCTTCCAGGCGGCCATCGAAGGCTCGCGCGAAATCACCTTCGCCGTGATCGCCATGACGCTGACGCTCGTTGCCGTCTATGCGCCGGTGAGCTTCGCCGAAGGCCGCACGGGCAAGCTCTTCCTCGAATTCGCGCTGACGCTTGCAGGCGCGGTGCTCGTTTCCGGCTTCGTCGCGCTGACGCTGACGCCGATGCTCTGCTCGAAGCTGCTTCGCCACGAGGTGAAGGAGACGCGCGTACAACGCTGGCTTCGCGAGCGGCTCGAGCAGCTCGATACGGCCTACAAGGGCGCATTGCGGAAGGCGCTGTCGCGGCAGGGCGCGGTGGTGGGCGCGGCGGCGATCGTCGCGCTTTCCTGCGTCGGGCTCTTCATGCTGCTGCAGCAGGAGCTTGCGCCGATCGAGGATCGCGGCACGCTGCTCGTGGCGGGGCAGGCGCCGCAGGGCGCGACGCTCGAATTCTCGCAGCGCTATGCGAAGCAGATCGAGTCCATCTATACGGATATTCCGGAAGTCGCCGGCTACCTCGTCGTGTCCGGCTTTCCGCAGATCACCGATCTCGTTTCCTTCTCGCGGCTCGTTCATTGGGGCGACCGCGGCCGCACGCAGCAGGAAATCGTGGCGGAGCTGCAGCCGAAGCTCAACCGTATTCCCGGGATCATGGCGTTTGCGATCAATCCACCCTCGCTCGGTCAGAGCGGGCGGTCGCAGCCTGTCGAATATGTCATCCAGGCGTCCGGCACCTATGAAGATCTCGACGGCTATGTGCAGGCGATGATGCACGAAATTCGCGGGCATCCCGGCTTCACCAATCCGGATTCGAACCTCAAGCTGCAGAAGCCACAGCTCGATATTTCGGTGAACCGCGAAAAGGTGGTGGATGCCGGGATCGACGTGGCGACGGTCGGACGCACGCTCGAGACATTGCTCGGCGGGCGACGGATCACGCGTTACGAACAGGGCGGCAAGCAATATGACGTGATCGTGCAGGTGGCGGACGAGGAAAGACGGACGCCGACCGACATCAGCAACATCTATGTGCGCGGCGCGGCGGGCGAGATGGTGCAGCTCTCCAACCTGGTGACGGTCGACGAGACAGTTGCTCCCAATTCGCTCAATCGGTTCAACCAGCTTCGCGCGGCGACGATCTCGGCGGGACTTGCGCCCGGCTTTTCGACGGGTGAGGCGCTCGCCTTTCTCGATGCGACCGCGGCGCGCATCCTGCCGCCGGTGGCACAGACCGATGTGGACGGGCAGCTGCGCGAATTCGTGAAGTCCTCCGGCACCATCATGGTGACGTTCCTTCTGGCGCTTATCTTCATCTATCTGGTGCTGTCGGCGCAGTTCGAAAGCTTCATCGATCCGCTGGTCATCCTGATCAGCGTGCCGCTCTCGATCGCGGGCGCGCTGATGCTGCTCTTCCTTACCAACACCACGCTCAACATCTACAGTCAGGTGGGATTGATCACGCTGGTGGGGCTCATCAGCAAGCATGGCATTCTGATCGTCGAATTCTCGAACCAGCTTCGGGAGAAGGGTCTCTCCGTTTATGACGCGGTGATCGAGGCGGCGAGCCTTCGCCTTCGTCCGATCCTGATGACCACGGGCGCGATGGCGCTGGGCGCCCTGCCGCTGGCGCTCGCCTCGGGCGCGGGCGCGGAAAGCCGCCGTTCCATCGGCTATGTGATCGTGGGCGGCATCACCTTCGGCACGCTGCTGACGCTGTTCGTCGTGCCGACGGTCTATCTGCTGATCGCGAGCTGGCGCGAGCGGCGGCTTGCCGAGAAGGCGGCCGCCTCGCCGACGCCTGCGGACTAGCGGTCAGAAGAAGCGGGCGATCCTGATCTGCAGATAGTCGTCGTCGGCGACGTGGTAGACGGGATCGCGCGCCGGCACATTCGTGAAGAAATGGCCCTCGAGCGAGAGGCGGAAATTTTCCGCCAGCCGCCGCTCGCCCTGCAAGCGGAAGCCGACGGCGCCCGTTTCCGTATCGACCGTCGTGCCGGCGAGGAAGCTCGTCGAGGCGGCATCGTTCGCCGCCCAGCGCAGCGCGAAGAAGCCGTCGTTCTGATAGGGATTGCGCTGGTTCATGCCGCGGGTGTCATAGGCATATTCCACGACGGTGCCGAGATCGCCCTCCGTGCCGAAGACGCCGTAAAAGGAATATTCGAGGCCGCCGGTGACGGCGCCGTAGTTGTCGCCGAGTTCCCGGCGGCCATAGCCCTCGAGTTTCCAGAGCCAGGGGCCGAAGGTCGCCTGCAGGTCGAGCGAAGCCTGTTTTTTCTGCGGGTAGAAGGGGGCGAGCACGAGATTGCCGCCACCATCGAGCGCGGGCAGCAGGATCGGGTCGCGTGCGGTACCCTGAAAGTAGGACAGACCGAGATCGAACTCGCCGAAGCTGTTGGAATAGCGGCCGGCGAAATCCGGATGCCAGTCCTTTGCACCGCTTTCATAAGATGTCAGGTCGCGCTCGACCGGAATGTCGGTGGCGGGGCGGCCATCGGGCCCCGGAAAATTACGCTCGCGAAACCAGGGCAGCACGAATGCCTCGAAGGTGCCGAAGCTCTGCATGCTGCGCAGGCGGATCATCGGCTGACCGAGCTTCACTTCCTGCTTGATCGGGTCTTCGACGAGATCGACCTGGTTGACCGTGTCGACGAGATGGACCGCCTCCGTCACGCCCCAAAAGACCTTGTCGACGCCGGCGCGCAATTCCCAGCCATCGCCATGCCAGGCGGCATAGGCTTCGCGGATATCCCAATGGCTGCGCTCGCCATCGCGCTGGTCGAGGCGGGCAAAGGGCGTGAAGACGAAAGAGCGGTCGTTGCCTTCGGGCAGGTACTGAACGGTGATCTCGCCGGCGACGGAGAGCGTCGTATCTTTCTGGCGCGGGCTCGAGGCGGATTGCGTGAAGACACGGAGCTCCGGCTCGATATAGCCGCGCAGCGTGACATTGTCCGCGAGCGCGGGCATGGCCGACAAGGCGAACGCAGCAACGCCAAGCGCGGGCGCCGTCTTTCTCACGATTGAAGTTCCGAACCCCACCCTGCACACCCCGGATGCAACAGACGCAACAATTCTAAGGCGACGGCCTTAACGCAGTGCAAACCCGCTCAGCGCGCCCGTTCGAGCGCCGCCGGAGTGAAATCGCTCTCCTTCAGCCCGGTGCGGAATTCGTATTTCTGCCAGACGAGCTTCGTCTGCTTGCGGCTTTCGTGGTTGACCATGTCGAGCTCGCGCGGCCGCCAGAAACTGTCGAGATAAATGTCGTATTCGCCGGCGGTGAGCGTTTTCAGCAGAGCGGATTTGCGGTCGTAATAGTCGATCTTGCGCAGGAGATAATGGTCCGTGTCGATCCAGACGGTCTGGCGCGTATAGCCCGAGCCTTCATAGGCGGGCGTCCGGTCCACCACATGGCAGGTGCGCTCGCCGCAAGGCTCATCGCGGAGCCAGGCCCATGTGAACTTGCCGACTTCCTGGGCCGCAAGATCCTCGAAGGCGAATTCGCTGCCCATGAAGGGACCGGACTTGTTGGCCGACGAGATGCGGCGAACGCGCTTCACGGCGGGCAGATAGAGCCATTGGTCGTCCGGCTTCGTCACATAGGCGTGGGTGAGCAGCGCAGTGCCCGCCACATCGAGCGGGCGGTCGAAGACCATGAGGCTCCAGTCGCCTTCGCCTTCGCGCTCCATCATGGCGAAGCGCAATTCGCGCTCGCTGGTGGCGCCGGCGGCGTTGGTGAGGATCATCTTCATCCCGGCTGTGGCATCGCCCCAACCCCGGTCGCGCCGGTCCATCTCCCCGGCGATGGCGAGGCCGCGGGCCGCGGGGTCGCTTTCGGGCGGCAGGGTGACATCTGCCGACGCTGCGGTGCAGAAGAGCCACGCGCCGAAGGCCAAGGCTGCCAATTTCGCGGATGATCCGGTCACTTTTCCCCTCCCGTTCCAAATCGGCACGATGATGCCCGGAGCGGAGATGCGTTCCAAGGAAAAAGCGGCGTTTCTCAGAAGGGCCGGTCGCCGTTAACCGTAACGCGCTCCATGTGGCGGCGGTGGCCGTGATAGTCGTTGAGCGCGAAGTGCTGGGCGGCGCGATTGTCCCAGAAGGCGATGGCGTTTTTCGTCCAGCGGAAGCGGCAGGTATAGGGCTCCTGCGTGCAATGCTCGAACAGGAAATTGAGCAGCGGGCGGCTTTCGCGCTTCGTCATGCCGACGAACTTCTCGGTGAAGGCGGGGTTCACATAGAGCGCCTTGCGGCCCGTCTCCGGATGGGTGCGCACGACGGGATGCTCGAAGGAGGGCGTATCGTCATCCGCGGTTGCGACTTCCATGCCCTTGCGCTTCTGGGCGGAATGACCGCGCTCGCTGTATTCGCCTTTCGCCGTGTGGACGGCCTTCAGCCCTTCCAGCATTTTCTTCATGCCGGAGGAAAGCGTCTCATAGGCGAGATACTGGTTCGCCCAGAGCGTGTCGCCGCCATAGGGCGGGACTTCCTTTGCATAGAGAATCGAGCCGAGCGCGGGCTCTTCCAGGAACGACATGTCGGAATGCCAGCCACCGCCGAAATTGATGCGGTCTTCCGGCTCCTTCACGATCTGCATGATCTCCGGGTGCCCATCCATACCCTTCACGTAAGGATGGATGTTCAGCGTGCCGAAGCGGCGGCCGAAAGCCTTGTGCTGTTCATGCGTGAGGTGCTGGTCGCGGAAGAAGATGACGACATGGTCGAGGAAGGCCTGGTGGATGTCGTCGAAGGTTTCGTTGGACAGTTCCTTCGACAGGTCCACGCCCTCGATCTCGGCGCCGAGCGCGCCGGAGATCGGCTTCACGGAAATGGTCTTGTATCCCATGTCAGGCCTCCCTCGTCCGATCAGGCAGTTGCCTTCTGGAATGCCGGGCGGCTGCCGAGGCGGCCAAAATAGGCATTCACATTCTTCAGATCGTCGCTCAACAGGCCGAAGAGCTTGCAGAGCAGAAGATCGTAGCCGAGCATGATGTCGGCGGCGGTGAATTCGGAACCGCAGATATAATCCTTTCCCGCCAGTTCCTTTTCGAGAATGCCGAGCATCTTCTGCGTGGTTTCGACGGATTCGGCGGCGACTTGCGGGATGCGCTTGTCTTCCGGGCGGATGAAGGAGTGCTGCGCGATATTGCCGATCGGCACCATCATCGTCGCCTCGGCGAAATGGAACCAGTGGAGATAGCGGCCACGATCTGCGCTGCCGGGCTTCGGTTCCAGCCGGCCCTTGCCATGTTTTTCCAGCAGGTACTGGAGAATGGCGCCGGACTCGTTCAGCACGAGGCCGTCATCCTCGATCGCCGGCACCTTGCCCAGCGGATGCACCGCCAGATATTCCGGCGACTGGAGATCGGCGGGCGAGAAGTTCAGCACTTTCGCATCATAGGGTATGCCGAGCTCTTCGCAGAGCCAGACGACGCGCACCGAGCGCGTGTTCTTCGCGTGATAGACCTTGAGCATGAAATCTCCCTTTGGGCGGCGCCTCTTGCGGGCGTCTTTCCGTTTCGATCCACTCAGTCTAGCGAAGACTATCCCTGCCTG
Organism: Parvibaculum sp.; assembly: GCA_019635955.1. Taxonomy (GTDB): domain Bacteria; phylum Pseudomonadota; class Alphaproteobacteria; order Parvibaculales; family Parvibaculaceae; genus Parvibaculum. The sequence continues at coordinate 5,503 of JAHBYL010000039.1, read as the reverse complement.
CGAGGGGCAGCGCGCGGAAAAAGCCGGTCCAGCGTCGTCGCGAAGGCGGGAAGGAAGGCGATGGCCGCGATCATGTTTGCAAGGAACATGAAGGCGAGAAGAATTCCCATATCGGCCTGGAGCTTGAGGCCGGAAAAGGCCCAGGTGGAGACGCCGACGGCAAGCGTGAGGCCGGTGAAGACGACGGCGACGCCGATCTGCTGCAGGGCGAGGCGATAGGCATCCGCCATTGCCATGCCCTCGTCGAGATAGGATTGCAGGCGGCTGTAGATATAGAAGGCATAGTCCACGCCGATGCCGGTGGCGAGCACGAGCACCGGGAGCGTCGACACCTTGAGGCCGATATTGAGCGCCGTCATCAGCCAGTAGCCGAGGAAGGTCGCCATCAGAAGCGGCATGCAGCAGCAGATAATGGCGCGCCAGTCGCGATAGGCAAGGAAGACGAGCACAATGATCACGGCATAGACCCAGGCGAGCATCGGGAGTTCGCTTGCCTCGATGACATCGTTCGTTGCGGCCATCACGCCGACGCCGCCCATGCCGAGGCGGAAGTTCACGTCGGGGCGGGAAAGCGCCTCGCGGTCCGTGCTGCGGAAGCTCTCGACCGCCGCGATCACGCGTTCGATCGTGTCCGCCTTGTGATCGTCGAGATAGATGATGACCGGAAGGATGGTGCAGGCCTCATTGAGGAGGCCGGTCGAGGGTTCGTAGATGGAGGTGGTCTGGATCAGGTCCGTCTCCCTGCGGGGGAGCGAAATCCAGCGTGGATTGCCCTCGCGCCAGATGGCCGCCGTTTCCCGCGCCGAGATGGGCAAGGACTGCACCGAATTCACGCCGGGGACATTACGCATGGTCCAGGAGAAGCGCTCGATCAGGCGCATGGTGGCGTGGTCGATGCAGGCATCGGGCGGGGTTTCCGTGACGACGATGAGGGCATCCGCCGAGATCGAGAAGCGCGAGACGATTTCCGCGATGTCGCGGTTGTAGCGGGATGAGGGCCAGAGTTCGGAGAAGCCCTCGGTGAGGTCGCCAATATGGCGGCTTCGGGTTTCGTGGATCGCCGCGGCGAGGAGGCCCGCAAAGACGACAAGCATCAGCGCGGCAGGAAAGGGCCGCGCGATGCTGGCCATGGCAGCCATGAGCCTTTCGCGCGAGCGCTTGAGCCGCGCGAAGGTTTCGGCATAGGCGGGGTCCGCCGGCAGATAAGAGGCGACGAGCGGCAGCATGATGAGGTTCGTCACGATCTTCAGGGCAACGCCGAGCCCCGCCATGATGGCGAGATCCTGAATGACCTCGATTGGGATCAGATAGAGCGTGCCGAAGCCGACGAGATCGGTGATGAGCGCGAGCGAGCCCGGCACGAGCAGGCGGCGGAAGGTAGCGCGCGCCGCTTCATCGGCGCTCTTGCCTTCGCTCAATTCCGCGCCGATGAGATTGATCTGTTGAACGCCGTGGCTGACGCCGATGGCATAAACGAGGAAGGGCACGAGGACGGCGAGCGGGTCGAGACCGCGCCCCATGAGATAGAGCAGGCCGAATTGCCAGACGACGGAGACGAGCGAGCAGAACACGGCGAGGAAGGTGAGCTGCGCCGAGCGCGAATAGACGAAGACCGACAGGGTGGTCAGCACGAAGGCGAGGACGAAGAAGATCATCACGTCGCTTGCGCCATCGGCAATATCGCCGATGAATTTCGCGAAGCCGACGATCTGGATTTCGACGGTTTCATCCTCGAATTGCCGGCGGATCTGCGTTTCAAGCCGCGCGGCGAGATCGAGATAGTCGAGTTCCTCGCGAGTCAGCGGGTCGACTTCCTGCAGCTCCGCCATGACGAGCGCGGCGCGATGGTCGTTCGAGAAGAGGAAGCCCTCATGCTTGCCGTTGAGCGCGCGGTCGCGGACCGTTTCGACATCGGCATCGGTGATGCTTCGCGCCGTCACGCCGCTCGGGATCACCGGATAGGCATTGATGCCGTCTTCGGTGTTCTCCGTGACGCGGGTGGTGGTGGACCAGAGCGAGCGGACGGTGGTGCGGCGTACGCCGGGAAGGAAGGTCACTTCCTCGGTGACGGCGTGAAGACGGCGCATGAAGTCTGCGTTCCAGATCGTACCGTCGCGCGCCTTTACCGCGACGAGCACGAGGTTCGCGCCCGGTACCTCGTTTTCATATTCGAGGAAGGTCTGGACATATTCATGGCCCGTGGGCACCTGTTTCAGGAAGCCGGCTTCCATCCGCAGCTGCACCGCGTAATAGCCCATGGCCGCCGTGAAAACGGCGAGCGCAAGCAGAATGACGGCGCGCATCTTGAAGACGGCGAACTCGACCGTGTTCACTGGCTTCCCCCCTCGTGTTCCCCCGGCCTTACATTCCCGCTGTTCTCTCTTCAGTGCGCGGCGGCCATTTTAGGTAGCCGCCGGACCTGAAATGGGTCAGGATTAGTAAAACCATGTTACAAAGTTGGGGGGAGGAGCATGAGTTTGTCAAAGCGTATCTGCGCTGCTGCTGCGGGCATGTTGCTGGCGGCGGGCGCAGCCCAGGCGGGTGTGCCCCATGTGCAGGCCGACCGTCTTGCCCACGATCTCACGCCGATGGGGGCGGAGCGGGCCGGCAATGGGGATGGATCGATCCCGGCCTGGGACGGCGGACTGTCTGGCATTCCTGCGAATGTCTCCTGGCGGCCCGGCACCGGCCATTATCCCGATCCGTATGCGGACGACAAGGTGCTCGCCACCGTGACGGCGGGCAGTGCGACCGAGCATGAGGCGTTTCTGACGCCCGGCCAGCGCGCCATGCTGGCGGCCTATCCCGGCTACAAGATGAATGTCTATCCGTCGCGGCGGAGCTGCGCCTTGCCGGAAGCCGTTTACGAAGCGGTACGCGAGAATGCGGTAAGGGGCTCGCTTGGCGGCAATGGCGACACGCTGACCGGCGTGCTGCGCGGGCTGCCGTTTCCCATTCCATCCAGTGCGAACGAGATCGTCTGGAACCACAATCTGCGCTATCGCGGCCACAAGGTCTCGCGCATTTTCGTTTCCGCCGCGCCGACCCGCGAAGGCGTGTTCACGCCGATCAAGGTGCGCGACGACCTGGTCTTCGACTATGCAGCGCCGCAAGTGAGCTCGATCAAGGAGCTCGGCAATACGTCGTTCCGGTATCTGCAGGAGACGATTTCTCCGGCACGGCGCGCGGGGCAGCTTCTGCTCGTCCATGAGACGTTCGACCCCGCGCTTGGCGAGCGGCGCTCATGGCAGTACACGACGGGGCGGACGGATTCCGCGCCGCGCGTGCAGCGCACCAGCGCGATCAATTACGACACACCGCAGATTTATTCGGATGCCATGTCGACGGCGGACAGCTTCGACGTGTTCTCGGGGCCGCTCGACCGTTTCGACTGGACCGTGACAGGGCGCGGTGAACGCTACATCGCCTATAATTCGTACGAGCTCAGCTCGCCGAAGCACAAATATGCCGACATCATCAAGCCGGGGCATCTCAACCAGGATCTCGTGCGCTACGAGAAACACCGCGTCTGGGTCGTGGATGCGACGCTGAAGCCGACGCAGCGCCATGTCTATAGCCGCCGTACCGCCTATTTCGACGAGGATGGCTACAACATGGTGGCGGGCGAGCTCTACGATTCGCGCGGTGGCCTCTGGCGCGTGCAGGAAGCGCACATGATCCAGTATTACGACGTGCCGACCTGCTTCAATGCGTCGGATGTCGTCTACGATCTCGCCGAAGGACGCTATGTGGTGCAGAACCTCAAGAACGAGGATGGCGGCATCGACTTCAATGCCTCGCATCTCAACGACATGATGTTCGTGCCGGAGGAACTGCGCCGCCGCATCACGCGGCGGTGAGGTTCAGTCCAGCGCGCCGGTGAGAGAGGCGCGCTGTGACAATTCGATCCAGTTGCCGTCGGGGTCGCGCACGAATGAAATGCGCGCGACCTTGCCAAGCGTCTGCGGGGCGCGGCCCTCCCTGCCGCCGCGGGCGAGGATCGCGGCGTGTTCCTCGTCCGTGTTGCGGATCTGGATGGTGATGTAGCGCCAGCCCGGTCCTTCGAAGGCAGCATCCGCAGGCGCGTCTTCCGCTTCGTCGAGCAGGATTACGCTGTCGCCGCAGAGGAAGCTCAATCGGCCCTGCTCGGGCACATCGGGAAGGCCGAGCGCGACGGCGTAGAAGCGGCGATGCGCGTTCACATCGCGTACGCCGAGGCGGATGCCGATGCGCTCCACGCCATGCGTGCCGGGCGGGACCAGCGTGACCTTGTTGCCGTCGGGATCGGTGAGGGGCTTCGGCTGGCGCAAGCCCTCGCGCGCGATCAGCAATTCGCGGTAGCCGGAGGGCGCGGCGATGGGCAGTTCGTTGCGCGCATGATTGATCTTCAGAACCGAGCCCAGAAGTTCGTGGCGGTGCTGCTGCAGGCCGCCGCCGAGCGGCAGCAGGTGGTCAAAGGGAAGGCCCACCTCGTTCTGCCAGAAGTCGAGCATGGGCTCGAGATTGGTCGTGAAGAGGCCGACATCGATGCGCGGCTTTGCGAGATCCATGACGGCCTCTCCCTTGTTTGTTGGCGCGTTTCCGGACGGAAAACCGGGTGCCACTTTTCCTGAAAACGCTTCAGGGCGCTTCGTTGGAAAAGACGACGGTGCCCGAGGCGGCGAACATGCCGCCGACGCCGTGCGCGATGGAAATTTTCGCGTCCGGCACCTGCGCCGGCGCGATGCCACGCATCTGGCGCACGCTTTCCTGGAGCGCATACATGCCATACATGCCGGAATGCATGTAGGAGAGGCCGCCGCCATTGGTATTGAGCGGAAGTTTCGCGCCCGGTCGCGTATTGCCCTCGCGGATGAAGGCGGCACCTTCGCCACGTTCGCAGAAGCCGAGGTCTTCGAGCCCGTAGATGGGGAGATGAGCGAAGGCGTCATAGATCATCAGATGGTCGACATCCGAGTGTTTGATGCCCGCCTCGTCGAAGGCCTTCTTGCCGGAGACGCGGAAGGCCTTGGAGGTGGTGAAGTCTTCCATCTGCGAAATCATCGGCGTTTCGCAGCTTTCGCCCGTGCCGAGGATATAGACCGGCTTTTGCGGGAAGTCCTTTGCGCGCTCCGCGCTTGTGAGGATGAGCGCGCCGCCGCCGTCCGTCACGAGGCAGCACATGAGGAGCCGGAAGGGCCAGGCGATCATCTTCGAGTTCAGTACGTCATCGACGGTGATCGGATCGCGGAAGGAGGCGCGCGGGTTCATCGCCGCCCATTCGCGCTGGACGACGGCGACATGGGCGAGGTCTTCCTCCGTCACGCCATATTGCTTCATGAAGCGGAGCGCGGGGATGGTGAACATCGAAGGCGGGTTGGTGATGCCGAAAGGCACTTCGAACTGGCCCTGCTGGCTTGCCGGGTCGCGGGCGAAGCGGCGCGCGCCGACGCGGGAGCGGCCCGACTCCGCATGGGTAATGAGAACCGTGTTGCAAAGCCCTTCGTTGATCGCGGCCGCCGCG
>JAHBYL010000038.1 GCA_019635955.1 Parvibaculum sp. | reverse complement strand
TCGCCAATGTAGACCAGGCGCAATGGGCGCTGGCGCTCACGCGCGAGCTTGAGCATATGCGCGGGCTCACGGGTCCTCGCCGCGTACGCTCCGTCTTTTTCGGCGGCGGCACGCCGTCGCTCATGCTGCCCGCAACCGTCGATGCCGTGCTCACGAAAATTGCCGGTCTCTGGACGATGGAGGAGGGCGCGGAAATCACGCTTGAGGCGAACCCGACCAGCGTCGAGGCGGAGCGTTTCAAGGGCTATCGCGCGGCGGGCGTCAACCGCCTCTCGCTCGGCGTGCAGTCGCTCGACGATGCTGAGCTGAAATTTCTCGGACGCCTGCACAGCGCGGACGAGGCGCTTCGCGCCATCGCGCTTGCCCGCGAAACCTTCCCGCGTCTCTCCTTCGATCTCATCTATGCGCGCCCCGGCCAGACGAGAGAGGCATGGGAGAGAGAACTTCGCGCCGCGCTCGCCCATGCGGCCGATCACCTCTCGCTCTACCAGCTCACCATCGAGCCCGATACGGCCTTTGCGAAACTCTACGAGAAGGGTGCCTTCCGCCTGCCCGACGATGACGAGGCGGCAGCCCTTTATGCGCTCACTGGCGCTGTCTGCGCGGAGACGGGATTATCCGCCTACGAAGTATCGAACTACGCGAGGCCCGGCGCGGAATCGCGCCACAATCTCGTCTATTGGCGCTATGGCGATTATGCAGGCGCCGGCCCCGGCGCGCATGGCCGCATCACGTCGGGCGGCAAGCGCATCGCCACCCGCGCGCGGAAAATGCCGGGCGACTGGATGGCTTCCGTGGAACGTATCGGCCATGGCCTCGAAGCGATGGAAGAAATCTCGGCAAGCGAGCAGGGCGACGAGATGATGCTTATGGGCCTGCGTCTTTCGGAGGGCGTCTCGCTTGCGCGCCACGCGCGGATCGCGGGCGCGCCGATTGCCGAAGCGCGCATCGCCGCGCTCGTCTCCGACGGGCTCCTCGCCCGCGATGGCGGCCTCATCCGCGCAACCGGCGAAGGCCGCATGGTCCTCGACGCCGTTCTGGCACGGCTGCTCGCGTAGGACATTGCGCGCAATTCTTTCTAAAATTCACTGACAAGTATCAGCCTTCTGGCCCACCCTCCCCTTGAGGGAGGGTCAAACCGCTGCAAGCGGTTTGGGGAGGGGGCCTCCGCTCACGTCATATGGCTCTTCATCATTTTTCCCGCTCACCCCTCCCCGGAAAATCCTGCGCTGCGCTTGAATTTTCCGACCCTCCCTCAAGGGGAGGGTGGACCACAAACTGAGGCCAGTGGGTGGATGGAGGCAGAAGAAGCGCCGGTCAGAACACCCGCGGGTTGAAGCTCGTCGGTGCCGGGTCGATCACCACGGCGCCTGTCGGGCGGATTTCGAGAATGGCGAGGCCGCGTTCCGTGCTGCCATCGGAGTTGAAGCGGAAAATGCCGTCGACGCCCGCGAATCCGTCCTCATTGGTGAGCGTTTCCTGCGTATAGCGTTCGCCCTCGGGAAGACCCGAAAGCGCGACGGCAAGGCTCACCGCATCATAGCCGAGGCTCGCGATCCGCGGCGGGGTCGCGCCATAGGCGCGGCGATAGCGCTCGAGGAACTGCGCATGGGCTTCCGGCGGCGGCGCGGGATACCAGGCCGCATTGAGCGGCGGCTCGCGGGTGAGGGAGGCGTCGTCCCAGGCACCGGTGCCGAAAAACTTCACCTGCCGCGGATCGACATCGTAGTAGGGGAGCAGGGGCGCCATGGCCTTGAGCCCCTGTCCGCCTTCCGGCATGAAAAGCGCATCATAAGCGCCGCCGCCATAGGCGCGCGCCACGCGCTGGGCCGGGTCGTACATGGATTGCGGATCGGCGGGATAGCTCGTCGAGGCGACGATGCGGCCGGCACGGTTTCCCACCGCGCGCTCGAAAGCGGCGCGCACCCGCTCGCCATAGCTGCCCTGCGGATAAAGCGCGGCAAAGCGCGTCATGCCCTGCGTCGAGGCATAGTCGACGATCCGCTCCACATCCTGATCGAGCGGGAAGGACAGGAGATGAATGCCGGGCCCGCCGACCGAACTGTCGGAGGAAAAGGCGACGACCGGCACCTTGTATTCGCGCGCAAGCGGCGCGACGGCGCTCACCTCCTCGGCAAAAAGCGGCCCGATGATGAGTTCGGCGCCGGCATCGAGCGCCTCGCGTGCGGCCTGGCGGGCGCCCGCCGCCGTGCCGCCGGTCGGCTTCGGAATGAGCAGCATGTTGGCCGCGTCGAATTCGAACAGCGCGAGCTGTGCCGTGTTGTAAAGCGCATTGGAGAGCGTGCGCACATTCTCGCGCGGCGAATTGAACGGCAGGAGCAGCGCTACGCGCACGGGCCGCTCGGTCCCCATGAAGGCCGGGGTGACGAAGCGCGACGGATCGCGGCCGACGGTGGCGGGCGGCGTCGCGGCGGGCGGCGGCGTCACCTCCACGCGGGGCGGCACCTGCACTTGCGGCGGCGGCGAGGGCTGTTTCGGCGTCGTATCGCAGGCCGCCATGAAAAGCGCCGCACCGAGAGCGATGGCCGTCTTCAGGGCCGTGAAGCGGGAAGAACGGGCAGGGCGGGCGAGTGTCGTCACCGGGAAAATCCTGAACAATCGAAGGCCGGAAGCGGGGTCCCCGCCTCCCGCGGAGATTAGGCGGCGCGTCCCTGCAAGTAAACCGCAAGGGGCCGAAACCCCTTCCCGTATTGCCAAAACCGCCCGCGGAGGCCAAGTTCCTGCCATGACCAGAGCCTCACTCGACGCCCGCCTCGCGCCCGGCCTTTATGTCACGGCAACGCCCATCGGCAATGCGGGCGACATCACGCTGCGCGCGCTCGATGTGCTTGCGCGTTGCGACCTCGTGCTTTGCGAGGATACGCGGGTAACGGCGAAGCTTTTCGCGATCCACAATATTCAGGTAAAGACCGCCCCCTATCACGATCACAATGCGGCGGAGATGCGCCCGCGCGTGCTGAAGCGGCTCGAAGCGGGCGAGGCGATAGCCCTCGTCTCCGATGCCGGGACGCCGCTCGTCTCGGACCCCGGCCTCAAGCTCGTGCAGGAGGCGGTCGCCGCCGGGCATCATGTGACGGCGCTGCCCGGCGCCTCCTCCGTGCTTGCCGCGCTGACGCTGGCGGGCCTGCCGACGGACCGCTTCTTCTTCGCGGGCTTCCTGTCCCCGAAGCAGGAGGCGCGGCGGAAGGAGCTTGCAGAGCTTGCGGCCATTCCCTCGACCCTCGTTTTCCTCGAAAGCGCGAACCGGCTCGCCGCCGTGCTGGCCGACATGGCCGCGACGCTCGGCGGCCGCGAGGCGGCGGTTGCGCGCGAACTCACCAAGAAATTCGAGGAAGTGCGGCGCGGGGCTCTCGGCGAACTTGCCGCGTATTATGAGGAAGCGGGCCCGCCCAGGGGCGAGATCGTCATTATTGTGGGCCCGCCCGAAAAGCGCGCCGCGCTCTGCGCCCATGAAGTGGACGCCATGCTCGAAAATGCGCTCGCCCGCGCTTCGCTGAAAGATGCGGTCGCCGAAGTCGTCGCCATGACCGGCCTGCCGCGCCGCGATGTCTATACCCGCGCGCTCGAACTTTCGGGCGCGAAATAGCATGGGCCGCAAGGGCGATGCCGCGACCGGCCGCGCCGCCCATCGCCTCGGTCTGCGGGCGGAAATGATCGCCGCCCTGCTGCTCAGGCTCAAGGGCTACCGGATCGTCGCGCGCCGCTTGAAGACGCCCGCCGGCGAGATCGACATGGTGGTGCGCCGGGGCCGCGCGCTCGCCATTGTCGAGGTCAAGGCGCGCGGTGTTGACGATACGGCCGTCGAGGCGCTGCTGCCGCGCCAGCAGCGCAGGCTGGAGCAGGCCGCCACGCATTTCCTTGGCCGCCATCCGCAGCTTGCCGATCTCGCCCTTCGTTTCGACGTCGTGCTCGTCACCCCCTTCCGCCTTCCCCGTCACATGAAGGATGCCTGGCGGCCATAATCCTGCCGCATCGCGCCCCTCATCTTTCACCCGGATTATTTGTTCTCGAGGATTCCCGGCATGAAGAACCTTCCCCTTCTCGCGCTTGCAGCGGCGCTTTCGCTTGGCGGTTGCGTGCCGCTCGTCATTGGGGCGGGCGGCGCGGCGGCTGTCGGCGCTTCGCAGGAGCGCGGCCTCGAACAGGCGGTGGACGACAACCAGATCGCTTTCGAAATAAACCGCAAGCTTCTCGCCGAGGATTCGACGCTTTACCGGGGCGTCTCGACGCAGGTGCAGAAAGGCCGCGTACTTCTCACCGGGTCCGTGCCGAAAGCCGAGGATCGCATAACGGTGACGCGCATCGTCTGGACCATCGGCGGCGTCAAGGAAGTGATCAACGAATTGCGCGTCGGCGAGAAGGGCGGGTTCTCTCAATCGGTCAGCGATACCACAATCTCGACCAAGCTGCGCACGCGCCTCACCGCCGACAGGAATGTCAGCGGCATCAACTATTCGATCGAGACGGTGAACGGCACGGTCTATCTGATGGGAACCGCGCTCAACCAGGCGGAACTCGACCGCGTCATCGCCCATGCGCGCGACATTTCGGGCGTGCGCAATGTCGTGTCCTATGTGGAAGTGAAGCGCAGCGCGAACTGAGCGCCACCCGCCGTTCCATTTCGGCGCTTGCGGGCGCGGTCTTTTCCGCGCCAAGATGACGCCCATGGGAAGCGAGACTTCATTCATCGAGCGCGAATTGCGCGCGGCGGGCAACATGCCGGATGGCAAGATCGACATCGCGCATGTCGCGCTGCTGCTCGCGGCCTGCGACCGTCCCGGCCTGCCGCTCGCACCCTATCGCGATCATCTTGCCGAACTCACCGCCGCGGCGCGCGACGCGATGGGCGCGGAAGATCATCCGGTGCAGGTCGCAGCAGGTATTCTCGCAGGGGTTCTGGCGGGGCGCTTCCGCTATCTCGGCGATGCGGAAACCTATGACGATCCGAAAAATGCAAACCTCGCCGATGTGATCGACCGGCGGAAGGGCCTGCCCGTCACGCTCGGCATTCTCTATCTTCATGTCGCGGCGCGTCTCGGCCTCGACATGGCGGGGCTGAACTTCCCCGGCCATTTCGTGCTCCGCCTGCGCACGCAGGGCGAGGCGCTGGTGATCGACCCCTTCAATGGCGGCCAGCCGCTCACCCCTGCCGATCTTCTCACGCTGCTGCGCGGCGTCGAGGGGCCGCAGGCGCGGCTCACGCCCGAAGCCTGCGAGGCGGTCGGCACGCGCGACATTCTTCTCCGGCTCGAAAACAACATTCTCTCCCGCGCCATTCGCGGCGGCGACTATGCCCGCGCCCGTGAGGTCGTGACGCGAATGATCTGGCTTGCGCCGCAACGCGCGGGGCTCCGCTTCGAACTCGGCCGCCTCGAGGTTCATGCGGGCCATATGGGCGCGGCGGCCGATGCCTTTGCGACCTGCGTCGACATCGCCACCGATATCGGCGAAACGCGGATCGCCGGCATGGCCGAAGAGGCGCTCAGAAGGCTGAAGACCAGGCTCAACTGAGGCCCGAGATTTTTTGCTCGCAATGCGCGGGCAAGCCCCCCATCTTTCCCCCGAACAGTCTTCAGGCCGCGCCCGCGGCCTGTACCCCGCCTCGACCGCGAGAAGAACAAAATGAGCCTGACCGTCGCCATCCAGATGGACCCGATCCACACCATCAACATCAATGCGGATTCGACCTTCGCCCTTGGCCTCGAGGCGCAGGCGCGCGGGCACAAGCTCTTCTATTACGAGCCGGTCGACCTTTCGATGCGCGACGGCCGCGCCTATGCCCAGATGCGCGAGCTGACGCTCCGCCGCGAGGTCGGCAATCATTCGACGCTTGGCAGCCGCGAAAAGGTTCATCTGGAGGAAGTGGATGTGGTGCTCATGCGCCAGGACCCGCCCTTCGACATGAGCTACATCACGGCGACGCATATCCTCGAAACCGCGCATCCGAAAACGCTGGTCGTGAACGACCCCGCGGAAGTGCGCAACGCGCCGGAAAAACTTTTCGCCGTCCGCTTCAAGGGCCTCCTGCCGCCGACGCTGATAAGCCGGGACCCGCAGGAGATCCGCTCCTTCCGCAAGGAATTAGGCGACATCATCGTGAAGCCGCTTTTCGGCAATGGCGGCATGGGGGTCTTCCGCATCCGCGAGGGCGACGAGAACCTGAACTCGCTGCTCGAGATGTTCGGCCAGATGAACCGCGAGCCCGTGATCGTGCAGAAATATCTGCCGGAAGTGCGCCAGGGCGACAAGCGCATCATTCTGGTGGATGGCAAGCCCGTCGGCGCGATCAACCGCGTGCCGGCAGAAGGCGAGGCCCGCTCCAACATGCATGTCGGCGGACGGCCGGAAAAATGGTCGCTGACGAAACGCGAGCAGGAAATCTGCGAAATGATCGGACCCGAGCTCAAGGCGCGCGGGCTCATCTTCGTCGGCATCGACGTGATCGGCGATTATCTCACCGAGATCAACGTGACCTCGCCGACCGGCATTCAGGAAATCGACCGCTTCGACAACGCCAATCTCGCCGGCCTCGTCTGGGATGCGATAGAGGCGCGGCGCTGACCGCAAGCCAGCGCCGCATGTCCTCAGTCTTCCTCGACGGTGGTCGTCGTGGTTTCCGTGCGGACCGTCTGCGGCTGGTCCTGGATGACGGTGCGCTTCGTCACCGTCTGCGTGTCGCTGCCGCCGCAGGCCGCCAGCGTGAACGAACCGAGCGCGAGCACGGGCAGAAGCAGATAGGGGGTCAGTCGGGTGCGGGTCATGCCGGTCTCCTCTTTCCTCTCATGCCCAACCCGGCTGTGAAAACGAACGGAGAGAGAAGCTGTTCCCTTCGGGAACGGGGGCCCTGAAGAAACCCATGTTTCGCCGCATATGTGATCGCGGCTTTTGTGTGTGCGTGATTTGCGGCTACGATTCACCGGAACGAAGAAGACGGCAGGGCAAGGGGAGGCGGCATGCGGATGAACAGGCTGAGATGGGGCATCGTCGCCGTCGGCGTTCTCATTTTTCTCGCCGCGCTCTGGACGCTGCGCCCTACCTTCACGCCCGGCCCGCCCGCGCCGACGGCAGAGGAGCGCGCGGCGGATATCCATCGCCGCGCCATCGTGATCGACACCCATGTCGATATTCCGGGCTTTTTCGGCATCGCGCCCTATGATCCTGCCTTGCGCGGCGAATGGCCCATTCAGGTCGATCTTCCCCGCATGCGGGAAGGGGGCATGGATGCCGCCTTCTTCATCGTCTATGTCGGTCAGACGGAGCGGAACGCCGTCGGCTATGCCGAGGCCGCGTCGGAAGCCCTGCGCAAGTTCGCCGCCATCCGCCGCGTGACGGATATTCAGTACAAGGACGAGATCGGCCTTGCGCTCACGGCGGCGGATGTCCGCCGCCTGCATGAGGAAGGAAAGCTCATCGCGCTGATCGGGATCGAGAATGGCTATTCGCTGGCGCGCGAGCCCGGCCTTCTCGATTTTTATTACGGTCTCGGCGCGCGCTATCTCGGCCTTGTCCATAACGGCCACAACGATCTGGCCGACAGCGCCCTGCCGCAGGACCGCTTCGGCGACAAGGCGAATGAGGAAGGCGGCGAGCATGGCGGTCTCTCCACGCTCGGCCGCGCCATGATTGCGCGTGCAAACGATCTCGGGCTGATGGTCGATGTCTCCCACGCCTCGCGCGCGGCAACGCTTGCTGCGATCGAGGCGTCGCGCCTGCCGGTCATCGCGTCCCATTCCTCCGTCGCGGCGCTGCGCGACCATCCGCGCAACCTGACGGATGAGGAGTTGAAGGCGCTTGCTGCGAAGGGCGGCGTGGTGCAGATCGTCGCCTTCGACGAATATCTCCATGAGGTGCCGGAAGAGAAACGGGTGCGGCGGCGCGACCTCGCCCAGTCGCTCGGCGTGACGGGCCTCGACGAATTCTTCTCGATGGAAGGCGAGCGCAAGCGGCAATATCTCGAAGGCATCGCGCTCCTCGATGCGGAGTTCCCGCGCGCCACCGTCGCGACGATGGTGGACCATATCGATTATGCCGTGAAGCTGATCGGCATCGACCATGTCGGCATCTCGTCCGACTTCCAGGGCGGCGGCGGCATCGAGGGCTGGTCCCATGCCGGCGAAACGGCGAACGTCACCGCCGAGCTTCTGCGTCGCGGCTATTCGGAAGAAGACGTCGTGAAACTCTGGGGCGGCAATCTCTTGCGCGTGATGGAAGCGGCGGAAGCGGGGCGGCGGCGTTGAACGCCGAGGCCCGCGTCAGGCAGGCTTCGAGCCTTATTCCGGCCGGTCGATCGGCAGCGACTGCGAGTTCTTCGACGGCAGGTCGGCTGTCGAGGGCGTCGAGGTCGAGCCCATCGAACCCGGCGCCTGCTGCGAGGGGCCGATATTGTCGCTGTTGCCGCAGGCCGCAAGCATAAGGGCGCTCGCGAACACGGCCGCTCCGGTGATCGTCTTCATGGCAGGTCCTTTCGGTTTGCCGAGGTCTAGCGGTGAGAACGCGCCGCCCGGGACCCGGTTCCGGAGGCATGGGCAGATGTTCCCATATTGTTCTTGCGCGCGCCATGGGAGTCCGGCTAGAGTTTTCCCGTAATATGGGGGACTTCCGATGGTCGCGCATGTCGAGACGGTGGCGTTTCAAGGCGTCGAGGCGCGGCCGGTCGATGTCCAGGTCCATATGGCGGGCGGTGTCGTCGGCTTTGCGGTGGTCGGCCTTGGCGACAAGGCGGTGGCCGAGAGCCGCGAGCGCGTTCGCGCGGCCCTGCAGGCGATCGGCCTCGGGCTCCCGGCAAAGCGCATCACGGTCAATCTCGCCCCCGCCGACCTGCCGAAGGAAGGCAGCCATTACGATCTCCCCATCGCCCTCGGCCTTCTCGTCGCCATGGGCGTGCTGCCGCCGCAGGAGGTCGAGCGCTATGTCGTGATCGGCGAATTGTCATTGGATGGCGCGATCAATCCGGTCGCGGGCGCACTTCCCGCCGCCATCGCCGCCAATGCGCGCGGCAAGGGCCTGATCTGCCCGATGGATTGTGGGCCGGAAGCCGCCTGGGCCGGCATGGGCGAGGATAATCCGGGCGGCGTTCTCGCGCCGCGCTCGATCATCGCGCTGGTCAATCATTTCCGCGGTACGCAGGTGATTTCGGAGCCCGCGCCGTTGAAGGCGGTGGAGACGGGTCCGGTGCCGGATCTGCGCGACATCAAGGGGCAGGAAAGCGCAAAACGCGCGCTCGAAGTCGCCGCCGCGGGCGGCCACAACATGCTGATGGTGGGCCCGCCCGGCTCCGGCAAGTCGATGCTTGCAGCGCGCCTGCCGGGCATCCTGCCGCCGCTCACACCGCGCGAAATGCTGGAGACCTCGATGGTCGCGTCGCTTGCGGGCGAGCTGCACCGCACCGGCGTCTCGCGCCGCCGCCCCTATCGCGCCCCGCATCACTCGGCCTCCATGCCCGCCCTAGTCGGCGGCGGTCTCCGCGTGAAGCCCGGCGAAGTCTCGCTGGCGCATCGGGGCGTCCTCTTTCTCGACGAACTGCCGGAATTCCCGCGTCAGGTGCTCGACAGTCTCCGCCAGCCGCTCGAAACCGGCGAGGCGGTCGTCGCCCGCGCCAATGCGCATGTGACCTTTCCCGCGCGCTTCCAGCTTGTCGCCGCGATGAACCCCTGCCGCTGCGGCCATGCGGGCGATGCCGCGCGCGCCTGCCCGCGCGTGCCGCGCTGCGTGATGGATTATCAGGCGAAACTATCGGGCCCGATGCTCGACCGGATCGACATCCATATCGAGGTGCCGCCCGTCGCCCATGCCGATCTCGCGCTGCCGCCGCCCGCCGAAGGATCGGCGGAGGTCGCAGCCCGCGTCGCCCGCGCCCGCGAGACGCAGCAGGCGCGTTTCGCGGAACTCGTCGGGCCCGGCTCCATGCTGCTCAACGCCCATGTCGAGGGCGAACTGCTCGACCGTGTCGCCGCGCCGGACGATGAAGGCCGCCGCCTTCTCGTCGAAGCATCGGAGCGCATGGGTCTCACCGCGCGCGGCTATCACCGCGTCCTCCGCGTGGCGCGTACCCTTGCCGACCTTGAGGGATCGACAGGCGTCCAGCGTATCCATGTCGCCGAGGCACTCGCCTATCGCGAGACAGTTGCCGGAAGGCTCGGCGCCGCGGCATAGCGCGCCCCGTGGGTGAGGGGCGGGTAAGGGATCAGAGCCCCGCCAGAATGCCGGCGAATGCGAGACAACCGGCGGCGACGGCCATCGTTCCGCCGATGTGGAACGACCTCAGCGCCATCCAGTTCGCAAGGCCGGAAAGAACGAAGATCGTACCGGCACTCGCGGCGATCGCGTGCCCGGCCCCGGCAAGGCCGGCCTGCACAAGGGCGACCCCGAGAATGGCCCAGGCCAGTGACGGCAAATGCCATACGCCGCGAAGCAGCTCCCGCCTCCGCCCCTTCCGCAGGAAGGCCGATGCGTCCTCTGCAAAGAGCGGCCGCAGCACATTGCGTTCGCCGAGCAGCGAGTGGCCGAACCCGGTCGCGATACCGAGCAGGCCGGAGGCGATCAGAAAGAGGCTAGCCATGTCGTGTCGCTCCCTCCTGCCGGGGCCGCCGCCACTTTACCTTTCGCTAACCATAAGACTTAGCGCTTTCTCAAGCATGACACGGGCAGATTGTCGGGCAAATCGCTCGTTTCGCGCATCGGGGTCGGCCCTTCATGTCCCTGTTCCCTCTCGAACAGACGCCTCTTTATCTGTTTCTCCTCGCCGCCGCCCTGCTGCCGGCGCTTGAGGCCTGGCGCCGCGCCTCGGCGCGCGCGAAGCGCCACCTCTCCCGCATCGCCGATCTCGAGGCGCGCATCGAAAATCTGCGCGACGAGAAATGGGAACTTGCCGAGCGCGGCGAACGCTACCGCGATCTCGTTCGCGCCCAGGGCGATCTCATCCTGCGCAAGGACCTGCAGGGCCGCCTCACCTATGTGAACGATGTCTTCTGCGACACGTTCGGCCTTCTGCGGCCGGAAGTGATCGGCCGCCCCTTCGTGCCGGAACTTCCCGAAGGCGCGCGCCCCCGCATGCTGGCGAGTTTCGCCGGCCTTGCCACGCCGCCCTATCGCATGCGCTATGACGAGCGCTGCGTGACGGCGCGCGGGCCCCGCTGGATCGCCTGGGAGGAATTCGCCGTCCGCGACGAGGACGGCAAGCTGATCGAGATTCAGGCGGTGGGCCGCGATGTCACCGACCGCAAGGAGGCCGAGGAGCGCCTTGCCGAGGCGCTGCAGCTCGCAAAGGATGCGAACCGCGCGAAATCGCTCTTCCTCGCCACCATGAGCCATGAAATCCGTACACCGATGAATGGCGTGATCGGCATGGCGAAGCTCCTGCTCGATACCAAGCTCGAGCCCGCGCAGCGCTCCTATGCGGAGGCCGTGCGTGCCTCCGGCGAGGCGCTGCTCAACATCATCAACGACATTCTCGACTATTCGAAGATAGAGGCAGGCAAGGTCGTGCTGGAAGACGCCCTGTTCGATCCGCGCGCCGTGCTGGAAGGCGTGGCGGAGCTTCTGGCGCCGCGCGCCTTCGACAAGCATCTCGAGATCGTCACCGAAATTTCACCTTCCGTGCCGCGCCGCATCGTCGGCGACGAAATGCGCATCCGCCAGATCCTGCTCAATCTCGCGGGCAATGCGATCAAGTTCACGGGCGAGGGCGGCGTCGCGCTGCGCCTCTATCGCGACATGGCGAACGGGCAGGCCGCGCGTGCCGAAATCGTGATCGAGGTCGAGGATACCGGCATCGGCATGGACGAGCATGCGCGCGAACACATTTTCGACGAGTTCGCGCAGGCCGATCAGTCCCATGCGCGCCGCTACGAGGGCACCGGCCTCGGCCTCGCCATCACGAAGCGGCTTGTGACCGCCATGGGGGGCCGCATCGAAGTGGAAAGCGAGGAAGGGGAGGGCTCGCTCTTCCGCGTGCGCCTGCCGCTCCGCCGCGCACCGGGCGAAAGCGATGCGCCGGCGCCTGCAACGCTGGCGGGCCTCACCGCCCTCATCCTGAGCGAACATCCGCTGGTCGGCCGCGCGCTGGCCGCCGCCGCGGAAGCCGCGGGCGCCGGGACCCATCTCGTCGCCTCGCGCGACGGGCTTGCCGATGCGCTCCGCGCCGCAAGCCCCGACATCTTCATCTGCCCGCTCGGCGAAGGCGCGGAAGGCGCGGCCGGCCTCGCGGCAGAGGCCCGCGCCATCATGCCGAATATCGGCACGCTGCTTCTGCTTCGCCCGCAGGACCGCGGCCGCCTTGCCGAACTTGCAGGCGGCCCCGGCGCGCCTTTCGACGGTTATCTGGTGCGGCCCGTCCGCGCCGCCTCGCTCGTCGCGCGCATGACGGCGCTTCGCGTGCGAAGCTGGATGCCGCATGCCCCGGCGCCCGAGACGCGCGATTATGACGACACGGTCGATGCGGAAGCGCCGCCGCTGCCGCCTCTCGCGCCCGCCGCGCTCTCGCAGCTCACCGTGCTTGTCGCCGAAGACAACGAGATCAACGCGCTGCTCACCCGCACCCTGCTCGAACATTCCGGCCATGAAGTCCGCCTCGCGCGGAACGGCGCCGAAGCCGTCGCCGCGCTCGAGGCCGACGCGAATGGCGAGATCGATCTCGTGCTGATGGACCTTCACATGCCCGGCATGGACGGCTTCGAGGCGACAGCTCGCATCCGCGCGCTCGGACGCCCTCACGCCTCGATCCCCGTCATCGCCCTCACCGCCAATGCCATGGCGGATGACCGCCAGGCTTGCCTCGATGCGGCGATGGACGATTATCTCTCGAAGCCGGTGGCGGCGGAGGACCTCGCCCGCACGCTCTCGCTCTGGGCCTGCCGCCGTTCTTCCCACGGTCTCCCCGCTGGCGAAAAAACCGGGACCGCCTAAAGTGGGTGCGGTTCCGATTCGGAGCCGCGATCCAAGGGGGAGACGGGCCGCATGCCGGCAGACCAGACATCGAGCGAACGGCCAACAGCCCGGCCAACAGCCATGACGCGCGCCCGCGGCTGGGCGTCGAGCTTCGCGGTCTATCTCGAATACCGCACCATCATCATGCTGCTGCTCGGCTTCGCAGCGGGCCTGCCTTTCCTTCTTGTCTTCTCGACGCTGTCGGCATGGCTGCGCGAGGCGGGCATCTCCCGCACCGATATCGGCCTCATGTCCTATGTCGGCCTTGCCTATACGATCAAGTTTCTCTGGGCGCCGGTGATCGACCATATCCGCCTGCCGCTGCTCGACAGGCTGCTCGGCAAGCGCCGCGCCTGGATGGTGCTGGCGCAGCTCGTTGCCGCCTCCGCGCTTGTCGGCCTCTCGCTGCAGGACCCCGCCCAGTCGCTGATGCCGGTCGTCATCTTCGCGCTCATCCTCGCCTTCGCCTCCGCCACGCAGGATATCGCCGTCGATGCCTGGCGCATCGAGGCCGCGCCCGACGAGAAACAGGGCGCGATGGCCGCGACCTACCAGCTCGGCTACCGCGTCGCCCTCATTGCCTCGGGCGCGGGCGCGCTCTTCATCGCCGAAGGCGTTTCCTGGTCGGCGGCCTATTTCACCATGGCGCTGCTGATGGGCGTCGGCCTTGCTGCCGCGCTGCTCGCGCCGCGTGTCGCGGAAGCGGAAGCCCCCGCCATCGGCGAGGAAACGGTGGAGCGCTTCGTCCACCGCATGCATGCGGATGGGCGCATGGCGCGCATCACGGCCTGGGTCTACCGCGCCATCGTCGCGCCCTTCATCGATTTCTTCGGCCGTTACGGCTGGTGGTCGCTCGCCCTCCTCGCGCTGATCGGGCTCTACCGCGTGCCCGATTTCGTCATGGGCGTGATGGCGAACCCGCTTTACATCGACCTCGGCTTCGAGCTCTCGACCATCGCCACCATCGTGAAGTTCTACGGCATCTGGATGACGATCGCGGGCGCGCTGGTCGGCGGCATCGTGACGGCAAAGATCGGCGTGTTGCGCGCGCTGCTGCTCGGCGCGATCGCCGCCACCGGCACGAACCTCATATTCGTCTGGCTCGTCTTCCAGGGAGCGGATGCGGCGGCCCTTACGGTCACCATCTCGATCGAGAATTTCTCGGGCGGCTTCGCCGGCACCTGTCTCATCGCCTATATGTCGAGCCTCGTGAACCACAGTTTCGCGGCCACCCAATATGCGCTGTTCAGCTCGGCTTTCGCTCTGCCGGGCAAGCTGATCGGCGGCCAGTCCGGCGTCATGGTGGACGGCTTCTCGGCATCCGCCGCCTTCACCGAGCCCTTCATCGCCATGGCGCCCCATCTCACCGCGCAGACAGCCGGCTATATTCCCTTCTTCGTCTCGACGGCCCTGATGGGAGTGCCGGCGATCCTGCTGATTCTCGCCGTCATGACTTTCCGCCCGCAGCCGAAGCCCGCCCCCGGCGCCCAAAATTAACGCTTTACTTTCAAGGCCTTGCAGGCGACATCAAGCTGTCATCCAGGCCTGCGACAAGCGATCCGGACCCATGGGTCCGCCCTCGCGATTTCTTGGCAAGGGCGGGCGATGATGAAAGGATAGCGAATGACCGTTCACAGCCTTGCCGGGAACGAGGCAAATGCGGTCTGGGGGGATGGCGCGGCAGCTCTTGTGCCGGTGTCGGGTTTCGGGCGCACCGGGCAAGGTGCGGAAGTGGGTTCAGGTTCCGGCGTAATGACAGCGACAGAAACGAATGGAAGCGCCGCCGCGCTCGCGTCGGCAGCGGCGCGGCCGGTGAGTTACGGGCGCAAGGGCGCGCTCGAGGTGAGGCTTGCCCGCTCCGCGCGCGAGATCGATGCCGCTCAGGCCGTACGCTACCGCGTCTTCTACGAGGAGATGTCGGCAAAGGCCGATGAGGCGACGAGGGCGAGCAAGCGCGATGTCGACCGCTTCGACGAGATCTGCGACCACCTTCTTGTCGTCGATCACGATCTGGTGCCGGAAGGCGAGAGCGCTGAAGGCGATCTGCCGCCCGAAGCGGTGATCGGCTGCTACCGCCTGCTTCGTCAGGATGTCGCGGAGCGTCACGGCGGCTTCTATACTGCAAGTGAATATGACATCGGCCCGCTTCTCGCGCGCCATTCCAATCTGCGTTTTCTGGAGCTCGGCCGCTCCTGCGTGCTGCCGCCCTATCGCACCAAGCCGACGGTGGAACTCCTCTGGCATGGCATCATGCATTATGTGACCGAGCACAAGCTCGACGTCATGTTCGGCTGCGCGAGCTTCGAGGGTACGGAACCTGAAAACCTCGCGCCCGCGCTTTCATGGCTCCATCACCATCACGCGGCGCCCGAGGACTGGAAGGTGCGCGCCCTGCCGGAGCTTTATGTCGAGATGAACCGCATTCCGGCGGACGAGCTCGATCAGCGCGAGGCGCTCCGCATGCTTCCGCCCATGATCAAGGGCTATCTCCGCGCGGGCTGCTATATCGGCGAAGGCGCGGTGATCGACCGGCAGTTCGGCACGACCGACGTGCTGATCCTCTTCCCCGTCGCGCAGATTTCCGACCGCTATCTCACCAAGTTCGGCGCGAAATACGGAACGCCCGGCAAGAGCTGACGGCTAAAGCATCTCCGTCATTGCGAGCGAAGCGAAGCAATCCAGGGGCGACAGGCTCAGTGCTTGCGGCCCCCTGGATTGCTTCGTCGCTATCGCTCCTCGCAATGACGAGAAGATGAAACGTCACCGATAAAGATTGTACGCCGCCAGCGCCGCCATGTTGACGAGGTCGGAAACGGTTGCCGTCATGGGCACGATCTGCACCGGCTTCTTGAGGCCAACGAGAAGCGGGCCGATCAGCGTCGAACCGCCAAGCACGCGAAGCAGCTTGGTCGAGATCGAGGCGGCGTGAATTGCCGGCATGACGAGCACATTCGCCGTGTCGGTCAGCCGGCAGAAGGGATAGAGCGCCATCGTCTCGCGGTTGAGCGCGACATCGGCGGCCATCTCGCCTTCATATTCGAAATCGACCTTGCGCCGGTCGAGAATGTTCACCGCCTCGCGCACAGTCGAGGGCCGCTCATGGATATGCGTGCCGAAGCTCGAATTGGCGAGCAGCGCGACGCGCGGCTCATAGCCGAGGCGGCGCGCGACTTCGGCCGCCTGCGTCGCGATATCGGCAAGCTCTTCCGCCGTCGGCATTTCATAGACATTGGTGTCGGCGACGAGCACCGTGCGCCCGCCTGCCACGACGAGCGTCACGCCGATGGGGCGCTTGTCGTCCACCGCGTCGATCACGCGGCGCACTTCTTCGAGCGCCACCGAATAGGTGCGCGTTACGCCCGTCACCATGGCATCCGCATCGCCGCGCTCCACCATCACGGCGGAGAAGATGTTGCGGTCATTGCTCACCAGGCGGTGGCAGTCGCGATAGAGATAGCCGTTGCGCTGCTGCTTCTCGTAGAGGAAGTCCGTATATTCCGGCACCTTCTCGGAAATGCGCGCATTGCGGATGTCGAGCCCGACGCTCGCATCGAGGCCGATCTGCGCCATGGTCTCGCGGATCTGTTCCTCGCGGCCGACAAGGATCGGATGACCGAGGCCCGCATCGCGGAAGGCGAGCGCCGCGCGGATCACGCGCTCTTCCTCGCCTTCGGCAAAGACGACGCGCTTCGGGTCGCGCCTGACCTTGTCCATGATGACCTGCAGCGTGCCGGCGGTCGGGTTGAGGCGGGCCTGCAAGCGGTTCTTGTAGGCCTCCATGTCGACGATCGGCGCGCGCGCAACGCCCGTATCCATCGCCGCCTTGGCAACGGCCGGCGGAATTTCTCGGATGAGGCGCGGGTCGAACGGCACGGGAATGATGTATTGCGGGCCGAAACGCGGGCGCTCGCCCTGATAGGCGGCTGCCACTTCGTCCGGCACGTCCTCGCGGGCGAGCTTTGCCAGCGCTTCCGCACAGGCGATCTTCATTTCCTCGTTGATCGCGCTCGCGCGCACATCGAGCGCGCCGCGGAAGATGTAGGGGAACCCGAGGACGTTGTTCACCTGGTTCGCATAGTCGCTGCGGCCCGTCGCCATGATGGCGTCGTCGCGCACCTGCGCCACTTCTTCCGGCGTGATCTCGGGATCGGGATTGGCCATCGCGAAGATGATCGGCCGCGGCGCCATTGCGGCGACCATTTTCGGCGTGAGTGCGCCCTTCACCGACAGGCCGAGAAAGACGTCCGCGCCTTCCATCGCTTCTTCGAGCGTCCGCCGGTCGGTTGTCACGGCATGGGCCGACTTCCACTGGTTCATGCCTTCCGCGCGGCCCTTGTAGATCACCCCCTTGGTGTCGCAGAGGATCGCATTGTCATGCGGCAGGCCCATCGCCTTGATGAGTTCGAGACAGGCAATGCCCGCCGAGCCCGCGCCGTTCACGACGACGCGGATATCCTTGATGTCGCGCTTGGTGAGATAGAGCGCATTGATGAGGCCGGCCGCCGTGATGATCGCGGTCCCGTGCTGGTCGTCATGGAAGACGGGAATATCCATGAGCTCGCGCAAGCGGCTCTCGATCACGAAGCAGTCTGGCGCCGAAATATCCTCGAGGTTGATGCCGCCGAAGGAGGGCCCGAGATAGCGAACCGAATTGATGAACGCGTCGACATCCTTCGTATCGACTTCAAGGTCGATCGAGTCGACATCGGCGAAACGCTTGAAGAGGACGGCCTTGCCCTCCATGACGGGCTTGGAGGCGAGCGCGCCGAGATCGCCGAGCCCGAGGATCGCCGTGCCGTTCGAGATCACCGCGACGAGATTGCCCTTGCTCGTATATTCGTAAGCCGCATCCGGATTTTCCGCGATGGCACGCACCGGCACCGCGACGCCGGGGCTATAGGCGAGCGACAGGTCGTGCTGCGTCGCCATGGGTTTGGTGGCGTTGATTTCGAGCTTCCCGGGCTTGCCCTGGGAATGGAAGAGGAGCGCTTCCTCGTCGGTAAACTGGCGGCGCTTTTTGCTCATTTGTCTGGTCCGGCGTGTTCGGCAAGCGGGCAGGGCGAAATGCCCCGGTCTCGAAGCCCGCTTTTTAGGCTGGCGACCCGCCAATAACAAGCGAACTCCGTTGATTTTGCGTGTCCTTGCCACGCTTTCCGGGGCCTGTCCCCCTTCTTTCGGGGGCCGTTCGGGGGCTCATCGCGGTCTTTCCGCCCGCGCCGGTTCTGATACTCTCCGGCCCCATGTCCGAACGCGCCGCCTCCTTCCGCCATGAAAATGCGCCCGCCGCCGCTCCGGCGGAGGTCGCCCCCTCGCGGGAGGCGACGCCAATGATGGCGCAATATCTGGAGATCAAGGGGGCCTGGCCCGATGCGCTGCTCTTCTACCGCATGGGCGATTTCTACGAGCTTTTCTTCGGGGATGCGGTTGCCGCTGCGGAAGCCCTCGACATCGCGCTGACAAAGCGGGGCAAGCATCTCGGCGAAGACATCCCGATGTGCGGCGTCCCCGTCCATTCCCACGACGTTTACCTCGAAAGGCTGATCCGCAAGGGCTTCAAGGTGGCCGTCTGCGAACAGGTGGAAGACCCGGCGGAAGCGAAGAAGCGGGGCTCGAAATCGGTCGTCGCCCGCGCCGTCCAGCGGCTGGTGACGCCGGGCACGATCACCGAGGAAACCCTGCTCGATGCCCGCGCCCATAATTATCTGGCGGCGCTCGCCCGCGTCGGCGCGGAAGAGGGCTTCGGTCTCGCCTGGGCCGATGTCTCGACCGGCGATTTCGCGGTGACGAGCGTCCCCGCCTCGGGCCTCGGCGCGGAGCTTGCGCGCCTCGCGCCCGGCGAATTGCTCATCGCCGAGGGCTTCTCGCCGGACGACATGGCGGGGCTCTCCACCACGCTGACCGCGCTGCCGCCGGCCCGTTTCGATTCCGGCAATGCCGAGCGGCGGCTGAAAGCGCATCTCGGCGTTGCCGCGCTCGATGCCTTCGGCGCCTTCTCCCGCGCCGAACTCGGCGCCATGGGTGCGCTGCTCGACTACGTGGAGCTGACCCAGGTCGGCCGCATGCCGGCGCTCCGGCCGCCGCGCCGCGTCGCCTCGGACGACACCATGGCGATCGACGCGGCGACCCGCGCCAACCTCGAACTCGTAAAAACGCTGCAGGGCGAGAGCGCGGGCTCGCTTCTCGTCGCGATCGACCGCACGGTGACGGGGGCTGGGGCACGCGAGCTCTGCGCCCGCCTCACCGCGCCGCTCACCGACCCCGCCGCGATCAACCGCCGCCTCGATGCCGTCGAATGTTTCTTCGAGGCGCGTAGCCTCCGCGCCGATATTCGCACTCATCTGAAGTCCGCGCCCGATATCGCCCGCGCGCTGTCGCGCCTCTCGCTCGGCCGGGGCGGCCCGCGCGATCTGGCCGCCATCCGCGACGGGCTTGCCGCCGCGCATGCGCTCGCCGCTGCACTGGAAGCATCCCCGCCCGCGATCCTTCCTCTGCCGGAACTGATCGGCGCTGATTGCCGCGCGCTTGCGCAGGTCGCATCGCCCCTTCGCGCGCGGCTTCAGACAATGCTTGCCGATGAACTGCCGCTTCTCGCCCGCGATGGCAGCTTCATCGCGAAGGGCGCCAGCGCCGAACTCGACGAGACCCGCGCGCTTCGCGACGACGCACGAAAGCTGATCGCAGGGCTGCAGGCGAAATATGCCGAAGAAACCGGCATCGCCGCCTTGAAGGTGCGCCACAATAACGTGCTCGGCTATTACATCGAAGTGCCGCCGCGCCATGGCGAGAAGCTGACGAAGGAGCCCTTCTCGGCCGCCTATATCCACCGCCAGACCATGGCGAATGCGATGCGCTTCACGACGCCGGAGCTTGCCTCGCTCGCCAGTCGCATTGCGGAAGCCGCGGGCCGCGCGCTCGAAATCGAACTCGCCCTTTTCGATGAGCTTGTTGCGGCAACGCTTGCCGAAGCCGCGCTGTTGTCGCGTGCCGCCGAAGCGCTCGCCGCGCTCGATGCGACATCGGCGCTTGCCGAAATCGCCGCCGAGCGGCGCCATGTGCGCCCCCGCGTCGATCAAAGCCTCGCCTTCGCGGTCAAGGCCGGACGTCACCCGGTGGTCGAGGCGGCCCTCGCACGCACCGGCGAACAGTTTGTGCCAAACGACAGCGATCTCAGCGCCGGCAGCACGGAGCAAGGAGCGCAGTCCCGCAGCGACGCGCCAATCCGGAAGCGACTCTGGCTTCTCACCGGGCCCAACATGGCGGGCAAATCGACCTTCCTCCGCCAGAATGCGCTCATCGCCATCATGGCGCAGATGGGCGCTTTCGTACCGGCCGATGACGCCCATATCGGCGTGGTGGATCGGCTCTTCTCGCGCGTCGGCGCGGCGGACGATCTCGCGCGCGGCCGCTCGACCTTCATGGTCGAGATGGTGGAAACGGCGGCGATCCTCAATCAGGCCGGGCCGCGCTCGCTCGTGATCCTCGACGAGATCGGCCGCGGCACCGCGACCTATGACGGGTTGTCGATCGCCTGGGCGGCGGTCGAACATCTCCACGAGGTGAACCGCTCCCGCGCGCTCTTCGCCACGCATTATCACGAGCTCACCGTGCTTGCCGAAAAGCTGCCGCATCTCGCGAATGCGACGATGAAGGTGAAGGAATGGAAGGGCGATGTCGTCTTCCTGCATGAGGTGGGGCCGGGCGCCGCCGACCGTTCCTACGGCATTCAGGTGGCGAAGCTTGCAGGCCTCCCCGCCCCCGTCATTGCCCGCGCGCAATCGGTCCTTGCCGCGCTCGAAAAGGGCGGCGAAGGGGCAAAGACCGCAAAGCTCATCGACGACTTGCCGCTCTTTTCGGCGATCGCAAAGCCCGAAGCGGTGACGGAAGAAAGCGCGGTGGAGCAGGAACTGAAGGCGCTCAACCCGGACGAACTCACGCCGAAACAGGCGCTGGAATTCGTCTACAGGTTGAAGGGCATGGTGAGGGACGAGTAGGCGTTGGCACTAAAAACTGAATGTCATGCCCGGACTTGATCCGGGCATCCAGGGCCGCTTGCTCCGCATGTGCCGCTTTGGATTGCCGGGTCAAGCCCGGCAATGACGAACAAGGGAGGTATCGGAAAGCCGCTTACTTCCTCGCCACGTAAATGCACTCGTCGCGCAGCAAACCCCACTTCACTTCTTCTTCCGGCTTCCGGCGATAGGCTTCGACCTTGAAGCCCGCCGCTTCGAGCTTCTGCGCGAAGTCGCGGCCGTAGAAGCGCTTGTGATCCGTGCCGCCGAAATGGACGAAGCGCTCGTCCGGATCGGTGATCGCGGGGTTCTCGTAGGTCTCGTCGCGCGACAGATTGATCGGAACGGAGAAGAAGCCGTACCCGCCGGGCTTCAGCACACGGAACATTTCCCGCATCGCCGCCTTGTCGTCGTCCACATGTTCGAAGACATGGTTCGCGATCACCACATCGAAGCAATTGTCCGGCCGGTCGATCTTCGTGATGTCGAGCTGGAACCGCGCGATCGGCGAATAGAGATCGGCGGGCTCATAGCCCGGATTGTTCTTCATCGCCCGCATCAGCCATTTCTCGGGGCCGAATTGCAGGATCGTCTTCGTCGAAAGGTCGATGCCGTGATCGTCGAGATAGAGCTGCAGCAGGCGGTGGCGCTCGCGGCTCCCGCAATTCGGGCAGCGCGTATCCCAGCGCGAAGGGCGCCCGACCGAGAGGAAAATCCCGTGATAGCCGCAGACGGGGCAGGTGCGGTGGATCTTCTTGCGCGAAAACTGCGCCCGGTCCTTCCACCAGCCCTGCAGCAGCCGGCTGAAAATCTTGCGCCGGTCGATCTCGGTATTATGCGTCAAAATCCGTCCGCCTGTTCGGCTCCCGCTCGCTTTGGGCGCCCTTTGAAGTCGGGGCCACAATGTCGGTCCCGGCCAAATATTGTCAAGCAATTGAACGCCCGGCCCGGGAAAGCGGCAAGGATTTCCATACCTTGGGCCGGATGTGATAAAGCTTCTCGAATGGCGGCGCGGCCGCGCCGCCTGCCCTGCCGACGAGTGGAGATGCCCTGATGGGCCGCACCCTGCCCAGCCTGCTCGAAATTGCCGATCCCGCCGACATAAGGGAAAAGCTCGATGCCGTCCGCGCGGGCGCGAAGGACGATCTGGCGCTGAAGCGGGGCGTCGTCTCGGTACTGAAAACGGCGCTCACCGCCGGCCGCGCCAAGGCGCACGAGCGGCTGGAGCAGGGCGCCCACCGGGGCCGCGCCTGCGCCGAAAGCCTCTGCTATCTGCAGGATGTCATCATCCGCGAGCTTTACACCTTCGCGACGACCCATGTCTTTCCGGCGCCCAATCCGAGCGAGGCCGAGCGCCTCGCCGTCGCGGCCGTCGGCGGCTATGGCCGCGGCACGCTCGCGCCCGGCTCCGATATCGATCTTCTCTTCCTGCTGCCCTACAAGCAGACCCCCTGGGGCGAGAGCGTCGTCGAATACATGCTTTATGCGCTCTGGGATCTCGGCCTCAAGGTCGGCCATTCGACGCGCTCGATCACCGATTGCGTCCGCCTCTCGCGCGAGGATTTCACCATCCGCACGGCGCTGCTCGAGGCGCGCTTCATCTATGGCGACCGTCCGCTCTTCGACGAACTGCAGCAGCGCTTCGACGAGGAAGTGGTGAAGGGCACCGCGAATGAATTTGTCGAGGCGAAACTCGCCGAGCGCGATGTGCGTCATCAGCGCTCCGGCGAAAGCCGCTATCTCGTCGAGCCCAATGTGAAGGAAGGCAAGGGAGGTCTGCGCGATCTCAACACGCTGTTCTGGATCGCGAAATATGTCTACCGCGTGAAACAGGCCTCCGATCTCGTCAAGGTCGGCGTCTTCACGAAAGAGGAATACCAGACCTTCCGCAAGGCGGAGAATTTCCTCTGGGCGGTACGCTGCGAACTGCACTTCCTCACCGGCCGCGCCGAGGAGCGCATCACCTTCGACATCCAGACCGAGATGGCAAAGCGCCTCGGCTATCAGGAGCATCGTGGGCTTAAAGCCGTCGAGCGCTTCATGAAGCATTACTTCCTGATCGCCAAGGATGTCGGCGATCTCACGCGCATCTTCTGCGCCGTGCTCGAGGATCAGGAGAAGAAGAAGAAGCCCTCCATCGGCCGCTTCATGCAGGCGATCCGCCGCAAGAAGGTCATTCGCGGCTTCGCGGTGGAGACGAACCGCCTCACCGTCGCGAACGACAATTTCTTCGAGAAGGACCCGGTCAACATCATCCGCCTCTTCCATGTGGCGGAGAGCCATGGCCTCGATATTCACCCGGACGTGCTGAAGCTCGTCACGCGCTCGCTCGGTCTTGTCGATGCGTCGCTCAGAAAGAACGAGGAGGCGAACCGCCTCTTCCTCGAAATCCTCGCCTCGAAGAAAACGCCGGAAGCGACACTGCGCCTGATGAACGAGGCAGGCGTGCTCGGCCGCTTCGTGCAGGATTTCGGCCGCATCGTCGCGCTGATGCAGTTCAACATGTATCACCACTACACGGCGGACGAGCATCTCTTGCGCGCCATCGGCATTCTGTCGGAAGTCGAGAAGGGCAAGGAGCGCGAGGAATATCCGCTGGCGCATGAGCTGATGGGCAAGCTCAAGAGCCGCAACGCGCTCTATATGGCGGTCTTCCTGCACGATATTGCGAAAGGCCGCGACGAGGATCATTCCGATGCCGGCGCCGCCATCGCGCGCCGTCTCTGCCCGCGCCTCGGCATGAGCGAGGGCGAAACGGAAGCCGTCGCCTGGCTCGTGCAGAACCATCTCGTCATGTCGGATGTGGCGCAGCGCCGCGACATTGCGGACCCCCGCACCGTGCGCGATTTCGCCGACCTCGTACAGAGCCCCGAGCGGCTCCGCATGCTTTATGTCCTCACCGTCGTCGACATCAAGGCGGTCGGTCCCGGCGTCTGGAACGGCTGGAAAGGCCAGTTGCTGCGCCAGCTCTATTTCGAAACCGAGGCGCTTCTGCAAGGCGGCGAAAGCACGCTCAATCGCAAGGGCCGCGTCATCGAGGCGAAGGAGGCGCTTGTCGCGCGCCTCACCGACTGGTCGAAAGCCGCATTGGATCGCTATCTGAAGCGCCACGGCGATGCCTATTGGCTCTCCACCGACACGGATATGCAGGAGCGCCACGCCCGCTTCATCGAAAAGGCGAAGGACCAGCCGCTCGCGATTTCAGCCGAACCCGCGCCCATGCGCGATATCACCGAGATCACGCTCTACACGCAGGATCATCCGGGCCTCTTTGCGCGTTTCGCAGGCGCCTGCGCCGTGCTCGGCATGAACATCGTCGACGCCAAGATTTTCACGACGCGCGACGGCATGGCGCTCGACATGCTCTGGGTGCAGGACCCGGACGGCACCGCCGTGCATGAGGAGCGCCGTATCCGCCGCCTTGAAGATATGATCCGCAAGGTGCTGGCGGGCGAGGTGCTGCCGCCCGACGCGATCGAAAGCCGCCAGCGCCGCGAACGCCGCGCTGATGCCTTCACCGTCGCGCCCCAGGTCTTCATCGACAATGAAGCATCCGATGCCTTCACCGTCATCGAGGTGAACGGCCTCGACAGGCCGGGCCTCGTCCACGCGCTTGCCCGCGCCCTTTTCCATCTCGGCCTCACCATCGGCTCCGCCCACATCACGACCTATGGCGAGCGCGCGGTCGACGTCTTCTATGTGAAGGATGTGATCGGCCACAAGGTGACGAATGCAAACAAGAAGAAGGCGGTGGAACGCCATCTCCTCGAAGCCCTCGCCGACCCGATGAAGAAAGCCCGCCCCGCCAAGCGCCGCCGCGAAGATGCCGCGGCCGCGGCCGAGTGAGGCGCGCTGAATGAACCTCGTCCGCTCCGCCGCAACGGTCGGCGGCACCACGCTGATCAGCCGGCTGCTCGGCTTTCTGCGCGACGTCATGGTGGCCGCGACCGTCGGCACGGGGCCGGTGGCGGATGCCTTCTTCGTCGCCTTCCGCTTTCCCAACATGTTCCGCTCGATCTTCGCGGAAGGGGCGTTCAACTCGGCCTTCGTGCCGCTCTTTGCCAAGCGCCTCGAAGGCGACGGGAAAGAAGCCGCGCGCCGCTTCGCCGAAGACGCGCTCTCCGTCCTTCTCGTCGCGCTACTGATCCTCACCATCGCGGCAGAGCTTGCCATGCCCTGGCTGATGCTCGTCTTCGCGCCGGGCTTTTCCGAAGACCCGCAGAAATTCGACTGGGCGGTCGAGTTCACGCGGATTGCCTTTCCCTATCTCCTCTTCATTTCGCTGACTGCGCTGCAATCGGCGATCCTGAATTCGCTCGGCCGCTTCTTCCCCGGCGCCGCCGCGCCGGTCATGCTCAACATCACGCTCATTCTCGCGATCCTGCTGCTCGTGCCGCTGACGGATAATCCCGGCCGCGCGCTTGCTTGGGGTGTCGCGGCGGCGGGCGTCGTGCAGTTTCTCTGGCTGTCGGTGTCGCTCTGGCGCGCGGGCTTCGTGCTCCGGCTGCGCGTGCCGAGGCTCACGCCCGAAGTGCGCCGTCTCTTCCGCCTCGGCGTGCCCGGCGTCATAGCGGGCGGCATCACGCAGGTGAACCTGACCATCGGCACCATGATCGCCTCGCTGCAGGCGGGCGCCGTCTCCTGGCTTTATTATGCCGACCGGATTTACCAGCTGCCGCTCGCCGTCATCGGCATCGCCATCGGCATCGTGCTGCTGCCGGAATTGTCGCGGCGTCTGCGCGCGGGCGATCATGGCGGCGCGAGCTGGAGCCAGAACCGCGCCATCGAATTCTCGATGCTGCTGACCGTGCCGGCCGCCATCGGCGCCGCCGTCCTCGCCGCCGACATCATCCGCATTCTTTTCGAGCGCGGCGCCTTCACAAGCGCGGACACGGAGGCAACCGCTCTCGCCCTCATGATCTATGCCGCGGGCCTTCCCGCCTTCGTGCTCATCAAGGTGTTCCAGCCGGGCTTCTTTGCCCGCGAAGACACGAAGACGCCGCTCCGCTTCGCCGCGATCTCCATTGCCGTCAACATCGCAACCTCGATCGCGCTTTTCATTCCCTTCGGATTTGCCGGCATCGCAACAGGCACCACGCTGTCTGCCTGGGTGAATGCGGGCCAGCTCGGCACGCGGCTCTACAGGAATGGCGAATTCGCGCCCGACCAGCAGCTTGTCCGCCGCCTGCCGCTCACGCTCATGGCGGCCATCGGCATGGGCGTGGCCCTCTGGTTCGGCGCCGATGCGCTGGAAGCCTTCCTCGGCGATACGCTCATCGTCAGCCTTGCCGCCCTCCTCGCGCTGATCGGCTTCGGCGTCATCACCTTCTTCCTCCTCTGCCAGATCACCGGCGCGCTGCGGCTGGGCGATCTCCGCCGCGCCTTCCTGCGGGGCTGAAACATGAACGATTCCCGCCGTCTCTCACCTCCCCATTGCCTTCCGGCCCCCCGCGCCGCATAACCTGCGCCAAAGCCAACCGGCCAAAGTGACGGAAC
>JAHBYL010000037.1 GCA_019635955.1 Parvibaculum sp. | reverse complement strand
CTCGAAATCGCTCTTCGGCGTACCGCAAAGCGGACAGATCCAGTCATCTGGAATATCAGCCCATCGCGTGCCGGGCGCGATGCCCTCATCAGGGAGACCTTCCGCTTCGTCATAGATGAAGCCGCAGGTCGTGCACTGCCAGGTCTTGTATCCCTCCATCGCTCCCCCCCTCGCCTTTCTCAGTTCATGCGGTAGCGGATCGGCACCGATTTCGGCCCGCAGACGAAATTCGCACTCATGCGCTTCGGCTCACCTGCCAGTTCAACACTTTGGAGGCGCGGCAGGAGCTCTTCCCAGAGGATGCGCATTTCCATGCGGCCGAGATGCTGGCCGAGACAGACATGCGCACCATAGCCGAAAGCGACATGCTTGTTGGGCGAACGGTCGACCTTGAAGGCGAAGGGATCGGCGAAGACATCCTCGTCGCGGTTGCCGGAGGGATAGGAAAGCATCAGCCAGTCGCCTTTCGCGATCTTCTGGCCATGCACTTCCGCATCCGCCGTTGCCGTGCGCATGAAATGCTTCACCGGCGTCACCCAGCGGATCGACTCCTCGAGATAGGAGGGGATGAGCGTGGGATCGGATTTGAGCTTTGCGAACTGGTCCGGATTTTCCGCCAGCGCCCAGAGCCCGCCCGCCGTCGTGTTCGAGGTGGTGTCGTGGCCGGCGGTCGCCGCAATGATGTAATAGGACATGGCTTCGAGATGACCGAGCGGCTTGCCCTCGATCTGCCCGTTCGCGATGACGCTGGCGAGATCGTCGCGCGGGCAGGCGCGGCGGTCTTCCGTCATGTCGTTGAAATAGGTGATGAACTCGCCGACGGTTGCGCCGATCTGCGCCAGCGCCGCATCGGCATCCTTCACTTCCGCGCCGCTGCGGTTGAGATCCGGGTCGGCGCTACCGAACAGTTCCTGCGTCAGCTTCAGCATGCGCGGTTCGTCCGCCTCGGGCACGCCGAGCACTTCCATGATGACATGCAGCGGATAAAGGAAAGCGACATCGCGCGCGAAATCGCAGTTGCCGTTCATATCGGCCATGCGGTCGATGAAGCCTTTGGCGATTTCGCGGATACGCGCCTCGAGCTTCTTGAGGTTCTGCGGCATGAACCAGGATTGCGTCAGGCGCCGGTAATTGAAGTGGTCGGGATTGTCCATCTGCACCAGCGAGCGCACGAGATGGGGTGACCCGCCCATCAGCTCGCGCACCTTCCTGTCCACCTCGATAGGCGTGAGCGTGGTCGCACGGTCGCCATTGTGGAAGAGCTCGTTCTGGCGTTCGACTTCGAGAATGTCGGCATGCTTGGTGACGACCCAGAAAGGATCGAAGCCATCCGGCTGCGCCTGCGCGAATGGCATTTCCTTGCGCAGATAGGCAAAGGCATCATCCACGCGCTTGCCATCCGCATAGGCCTTGGGATCGACGATGGACTGGGCGATTTCCTGGGGGATCATGACCGTTCTTTCTGCTGCAAACGTTAAACCCACAATCAGATTATGGGTTTGTGCGCGTTGCTTCAAAGCGTCAAACGGTCGCTGAATTGCCCCAGCGGAACGCGACAATCCGCGTCTTCCGGTGCCTTCGCACCCCGCATAGACTTCACCTTGAGGTCACCACCAACCCGGGAAGAAGAGAATGAAATTCTGGCTCGTGGCAGGCGCGATCAGCGGCTTTCTCTCGGTGGCGCTTGGCGCCTTTGCGGCACACGGCCTGCAGGCCCGGGTAGGCCCGGCCGAAATCGCCGTATTCGAGACCGGCGCGCGCTACCAGATGTATCACGCGCTGGCGCTGCTCGCGGTGGCCTGGGTGGCGGCGCAGGGCGGCGGGCTTTCCGCCAGCGTGGCAGGCTGGGCCTTCATCATCGGCACGATTCTCTTTTCCGGCACGCTCTACTATCTCGGACTGACCGGGAGCCGCGCCCTTGTCATGATAACGCCGGTCGGCGGCCTGGCCTTTCTGGCGGGCTGGATCGCTCTTGCCGTCGCGGCTGTCTCGCTTCGCACGCCCTGATTGCGGGGCCGCATCTCGACAGGCCCGCCGCTCACTCCTATTTTACTAGACCGAGGTCTAGTTTTTGGCTATGCCCTCCCCCGCGGGGCATGACTTGAGGAGGTTTTCATGAGCGAGCGGATTCACGTTATCGGCGGCGGCATTGCGGGCCTCTGGACCGCGCTGGCACTTGGCCGCGCCGGACGCGAACTGACGGTTCTCGACCGCGACCCGCCTCCGCCGGAAACCTCCGCCGACGAGGCCTTCGAGAAATGGGAGCGCAAGGGCGTCGGCCATCTGCGCCACAGCCATGCCTTCCTCGCCCGGCTCCACATCCTGATCCGCGACCACTACCCGGACCTGATGGAAGAGCTGCTGGCGGCAGGCTGCCGCGAACTGACTTTCGCGGAGGGACTGCCCGTCTCGCTGAAGGACTCCTATCGGCCCGTGCCCGGCGACAAGGACATGACCATCCTCACGAGCCGCCGCACGACGCTCGAATTCGTCATGCGCCGCTATGCCGCCCGCCAGCAGGGCATCCGCTTCGTCACCGGCGCGCTGGTGCGCGACATCCTGACCGAACACGACGCGGGCGGCACGCTGCGCGTGACGGGCGTGAAGGTCGAGATCGATGGCGAGACGAAGGACTGGATGGCCGATATCGTGATCGACGCCGCCGGCAAGAACAGCCAGATGATCGAATGGCTGAACGAGCGCGGCGCGGGCATCACCGAGGAGGCGGAGCGCGCGGGTATTCTCTATTTCACCCGCCACTACCGCCTGCATGACGGCAAGAGCGAACCCGCGCGCACGAAGATTCCCGGCGCCGGCGATCTCGGTTTCATCAAGTATGGCGTCTTCCCGGCGGATAACGGCTGCTTCTCGATCACGCTTGCCGTGCCGGAAATCGAGATGGAAATGCGCCGCGCGATCGTGCGCCCCGAAACCTTCGATGCGATCTGCGCCATGCTGCCCGGCATCGCAAGCTGGACATCGCCCGAAACTTCCCGGCCCGTCAGCCGCGTCTTCGGCATGGGCGAACTCATCAGCCGCTGGCGCCACATGGTGAAGGATGGCGAGCCGCGCGTGCTCAACTTCTTCCCGCTCGGTGACAGCGTGATCCGCACCAACCCGCTTTATGGACGCGGCTGCTCCTTCGCGGGCGTGGCCGCCGAAGCGCTGATCGAAGCGCTTGGCAAGTCGGACAATGCACGCGAACGCGCGAAGCACTATCACGCGCGCCTCGCAAAGGAACTGCGCCAGCACTATGACGACATGGTGAAGCAGGACCTCGCCGCCACGCGCCGTGCGAAAAATGCGCTCGACCCGGACTACAAGCCGAGCGTCAAGGCGCGGCTCATCAAGAGTTTCGCGGAAGACGCAATCCTGCCCGCCCTTCGCGGCGATGTGGAGCTGATGCGCAGCTTCATGCGCAGCTTTCACATGGTGGATGCGCCGAACACCTGGCTGCGCGATCCGCGCAACGTGACGAAAGTGCTCGGCACATGGGCGCGCGGCAAGAAACGCAACGCCGATCTCTACCCGCCGAAGCTCGGCCCCGGCCGCGAGGAAATGTACCGCTCGCTCGGTATCTCACCGGAAGCCGACCGCGCCCGCGCGAAATCGGCCTGACGAACACAAGAAACGAATATCGAAACCATGGGAGGACCGGCCGTGAATTTTCCTGAGCCGCATTACGTCGAGACGAACGGCATCAAGATGGCCGTCTACGAACAGGGTCCGAAAGATGGCGTGCCGGTGGTGATGTGCCACGGCTTTCCCGAACTCGCCTATTCCTGGCGGCACCAGCTTCCCGCCGTTGCGGGCGCGGGCTTCCGCGCCATCGCGCCGGACATGCGCGGCTATGGCAACACGGGCGGACCGAAGGGCAAGGACGCGGTGCCGCTCTACGACATCGCGCATCTGACGGACGATCTCGCCGGCATGCTCGACGCGCTCGGCCTCGACAAGGCGATCTTCGCGGGGCACGACTGGGGCGGTATGGTGGTCTGGCAGATGGCGCTGCGCCATGCGGACCGCGTGGCGGGCGTCATCGGCGTCAACACCCCCTTCATTCCGCGCGGGCCTATGGACCCGATCGCCGCGATGCGCATGGCCTTCGGAGAGGACATGTACATCGTCTTCTTCCAGAATTTCGGCGTGGCCGAAGCGATCTTCGACAAGGACGTCGCCCGCTCCATGCGCTTCTGGTACCGCAAGAGCCCGATGAAGCTTGCGGACTACGACAAGCTGCCCGCCGACCAGAAGAACCTCTCCTTCACCAAGAGCTTCGAGAGCGACGAAAGCACCTGGGTGGGCGAGCAGCTGTTGAACGCCGAAGAACTCGCCTACTACACCGGGCTGTTCCAGAAGTCGGGCTTCGAGGGCGGCATCAACTGGTACCGCAACTTCACGCGTAATTGGCAGATCACCGAGGGCCAGACGGAAAAGGTGAACGCACCGGCGCTCATGGTTTCGGCCGCGGACGACATCGTGCTCCGCCCTGAAATGACCATCGGCATGGAGCAATATGTGCCTGACCTCGAGAAACACGTGATCCCCGATTGCGGCCACTGGACCCAGTCGGAAAAGCCGGAAGAGCTGAACGCGCTGATGGTGGATTGGCTGAAGCGCCGCTTCGGCTGAGGCTTTTCTCCGCTCAATTCGGCTTGCCCCGCACCCCGCGCCGGGCCAGAATGACCAGATTAACTATTTCGGTCATTCTGTTCGGCGGGAGGGGCGGACGTGACATTGGTCGAGCATCTTGCCGCGGCGCCCGATGCGCTGCGCGGCGCCGTCTACTGGATCCTCTTCATCAACTCCCTCTCGCTCGCCCTCGTCTTCACGCTGGCGGAAGCGCGGATCGTTTTCGCCGTCTGGATGGCGACGCTCGGGCTCACCCTGCTCTCCTTTGAATGGTGGGGCTTTTCGCGCGCGCTCGGGGCCGCCTATCTCGCACTCTGGACGCCCCTGATCTTCTGGCTCGTGATCCGGAACCCTGCGGATGGACTGAAGCAGGCGGGCGATGTGTGGCTTGTCGCGATGTTCACCTCGAACCTCGTCGCGGTGACCATGGGTCACCTTCTGATCTTCCGCCTGCTGCCGGTCTGACCGGCGGACCGATGCAAAGCGACGCTTCCGCTGCTAGACTGACGGCCCGTCATCAGATGCCGCCGGCTCCCATGCCCTCCACCTCCGCCCGCGACCAGGCCGCCCTGCTTTTCGCCAACGAGACCTTCTATCGCGCCTTCGCCGACCGCGACATGGCGCTGATGAACGCGGTCTGGGCGGAGCGCGAGCCCGTGACCTGCCTCCATCCCGGCTGGCCGCCGGTCGAGGGGCACGATGCGGTGATGCAGAGCTGGCACGCCATACTGGGCGGTCCCGCAAGCCCCGACATCCAGTGCCTTCACGCCAAGGCAGGCATCCACAAGGACACGGGGATCGTGATCTGCTATGAGCGCATCGGACAGGATTTCCTGCTTGCCACCAATGTCTTCATCCGAAGCGGCAATGGCTGGCTGATGGTCCACCACCAGTCGGGTCCCGCGCCCGAACCCGAGGCAAATGCGCCGCCCCCGAGACGCAGCATCAACTGACGGGGTGCGCTGCTTACATTCCTGTTAGCGGGTTGTTGCCCCGCACCGATGCCTATATGATCCGCGCGCCCGGGCGCGCACCGCAGCGCGCGGGCCTTTGCTGTCTGGCCCACCACATCGCCGCCCCTCAGGGGCAGGAATTGAAACGGTCCGGGTTCGCGCCCGCCCATGGGAGCTCCGGACGATACCCCTTTGTTGCGGGGTCACGCGGGCAACGAGTTTGAGAGGACGAGGCATGTCGCAAGTGCTGGAGCGGAACGCGGCCGCTGAAACGAAGCTGGAGGAGCCCGTCATCGAGCGCCACGCGCCGGACGGGCCGCGCCTTGCAGCGATCAAGGGCGACCGGCCGCTGCGCATCCTGCTGCCGAGCTACCGCTCCAACCCGACGACCGGCGGCCAGGGCGTCTATATGCGCCACATCGCCAAGGCGCTGGCCGAACTCGGCCACCAGATCGACGTGATCTCGGGCCCTCCCTATCCCGAACTCGATCCGCGCGTGCGGCTCATCAAACTGCCCTCGCTCGACCTTTACGCGAACCCGCATCCGATCAAATCCATCCGCCCCTGGATGTTCGCCTCGCCCATCGACCTTTTCGAATGGTGGAGCCACGCGACGGGCGGCTTCTCCGAGCCCTATACGTTCGGCGAACGCATGGCGCGCTATGTACGCGGCACGCTCGACGATTACGATGTCTGCCACGACAACCAGACGCTGTGCTGGGGCCTCCTGAAGATGCGCGATATGGGGATGCCGGTCGTCGGCACGATCCATCACCCGATCACCATGGACCGCCGCATCGACATCGACCACGCCAAGACATTCAAGCTGAAGCTCCTGAAGAAGCGCTGGTACTCCTTCCTCAACATGCAGATCAAGGTGGCGCGCCAGCTCGATCCGCTGATCGTCGTCTCCGAAAGCACGCGACGCGACGTGGTGCGCGAATTCGGCGTCGACGCCTCGAAGACGCGGCTGGTGCTGCATGGAATCGACCACCTGCAGTTCCGCCCCATGCCGGAGGTGAAGCGCCGCGACGACCTGATCGTCGCCTGCGCCAGCGCCGACGTGCCGCTGAAGGGCCTCATCTATCTCATTCGCGCCTATGCCATGCTGCTCAAGACACGCCCGAACCTGAAACTCAAGGTGATCGGCCGCCTTCGCGAGGGCAACACATCCGACGAGCTGCGCGCGCTCGGCATCATGGACAAGGTTGAGTTCGTCGGCGGCATCACCGATGACGACATCACGCGAATCTACAATGAAGCGACCAT
This sequence comes from Parvibaculum sp., assembly GCA_019635955.1. Taxonomy (GTDB): domain Bacteria; phylum Pseudomonadota; class Alphaproteobacteria; order Parvibaculales; family Parvibaculaceae; genus Parvibaculum. Next base: position 19,658 of record JAHBYL010000037.1, on the reverse strand, counting down.
CGCCGTTTCGCCGTCGGTCTATGAAGGCTTCGGCTTTCCCTGCGGCGAGGCGATGTCCTGCGGCACGCCCGTCATCGCGACCAATGGCGGCTCGCTGCCGGAAGTCGTGGGCGATGCCGGCATCGTCGTGCAGCACTCCAATCCGCCGGCGCTGGCGCAAGCGATCGGCGCGATGCTCGACGACCCCGAAATGCGCGCCCGCTACGGCCAGTCCGGGCGCGAGCGCATTCTCGCGAAATTCAAATGGGAACGCGCAGCGCGCGAATGTGTGGACGTTTACAGGCAGACGATAGCAGATGCAGACAATCGACTTGAACGTGCTCGGGCTTAAGGACGGCCAACGCGCGCTCGACCTCGGTTGCGGCGCGGGACGGCATGTTCACGCCATGTATTATCACTCGCAATGCCATGTGGTCGGTCTCGACCTCGGCTTCGAGGATGTGCGCCGCACGCGGGACGGCTTCGGCACCTGCCCGGACATGGACCCGGAGACGAAGCGCTCCTTCTCGCTGACCGTCGGTAATGCGCTTTCGCTCCCCTTCCCCGACCAGAGCTTCGACAAGATCCTCTGCTCGGAAGTGCTGGAGCATATTCCGGACTACGGCCAGGCGCTGAACGAGATCAATCGCATCCTGAAGCCCGGCGGCACACTCGCCGTCAGCGTGCCCCGCTTCTGGCCGGAATGGGTCTGCTGGGCGCTGTCCGACGATTATCACAATGAGCCGGGCGGCCATGTCCGCATCTTCCGCGAGGGCCAGCTCAAGGGCGCTGTGGAAAGCCGGGGCCTGTCCTTCTTCCATCGTCATTTCGCGCATGGGCTGCATTCGCCATACTGGTGGCTGAAATGCGCCGTCGGCGTGAAGCGGGAGGACGTGAAGATCGTCAATCTCTACAAACGCTTCCTCGAATGGGACATCCTGCAGGGCCCCTGGCTCACCCGCACGCTTGAAAAGATCGCGGGACCGCTGATGGGCAAGAGCGTCGTTCTCTACTTCCAGAAGGGAGCGGCTTAAACGCATGGCCTATCTCACCTGGGGCGACCGCCCGCCGGAAAACTTCTTTGAAGGCTCGCGCGCGCGCATTCTCGAACTGCAGCGCGACAATGGCGCGATCCCCTGGTATGACGGCGGCGTTGTCGACCCGTGGAACCACACGGAAGCAGCAATGGGCCTCACCGTGCTTGGCGAGATCGATCATGCACGCCGCGCCTTCCGTTACCTCGCCGAAACGCAGCTGAAAGACGGCTCGTGGTGGGGCCAGCTCGGTTCCGCCGTGCCCTTCGACGAAGAAGAGCAGCGCTTCACCGGCGAGGAAAAGGACGCGGGCCACCCGATCCGCGACACGAATTTCGCCGCCTATATCGCGACCGGCGCCTGGCACCATTACCTCATCACGCGCGACCGCAACTGGCTGGCGGGCATCTGGCCGCATGTGGAAGCCGCCATCGGCTTCGTGCTCGCGCATCAGAGCGAGCATGGCGACATTCGCTGGGCGGCAGCCGACCCGCATACGCCGGAAGACGATGCGCTCATCACCGGCTGCTCCTCGATCTACAAGAGCCTCGAATGCGCGGCGCAGATTGCGCGCGAACTGGGCCACCCTTCCCGCCATTTCATGGAAGCGCGCGCGAAGCTCGGCGAGGCGCTGCGCGACAAGCCGCACCGCTTCGACCGCACATGGGAGCCGAAGGACCGCTATTCGATGGACTGGTATTACCCGGTTCTCGCGGGCGTCATCACCGGCGATGCGGCGCGCAAGCGCCTCGCATCGAAGTGGGATATTTTCGTCGCCGAAGGAAAGGGCTGCCGCTGCGTGCTGGACCAGCCCTGGGTGACGGTCGCCGAAAGTGCCGAACTGACTATGGCACTCCTCGTTGCTGGCCAGCGCCGCGAGGCGGAAGCCATGCTCTCCTGGCAGCACCAGTGGAAAGCCGATTGCGGCGCCTACTGGATGGGCTATCAGTTCGCGGATGACGTCGCCTGGCCCGCCGAAAAGCCGGCATGGACCGCCGCCGCCGTGATCCTCGCGACCGATGCCGTTGCGGGTCTCACGCCCGCCGCGCATCTCTTCGCCGAGCGGACGCTAGCCGAGGCGGCGGAGTAGCCGGAGGCTCTTCACAACCTTTTCTTCCGCGAAAAGATTGGACGCGAGCGCCATCTTGTAGATCTCGTAAGGCGGGCGGCCGCCATCCTTCGGGTCCGGAAAGACGTCATGGATGGCGAGGATGCCGCCCGGCATGACGCGCGGCGCCCAGAGACGGTAATCCGTCAACGCCGGTTCCATGCCATGCCCGCCATCGATGAAGACCATCGCAAGCGGCGTTGCCCATCCCTTCGACACGACCTCCGACGGCGCGACGAGCGGCACCACCGTGTCCTCGAGCTTCGCCATGCGCAGGGTGCGCCGGAAGAGCGGGAAGGTGTTGAGCCGGTCCGTCTCGGCGTCGTAAAGCGCCGCGTCGTGATGCTCCCAGCCCTTCTGGTTTTCCTCCGAGCCATAGTGATGGTCGAGCGCGTAAAGCACCCCGCCATTCTGCTGGCAGGCGACACCGATATAGACGGTGGACTTGCCGCAATAGGAGCCGATTTCGAGCACCGGGCCGAGGCGCGAGGCTTCAAGCGCCGCCTCGTGGAGCGCCCGGCCCTCCGCTGCATCCATGAAGCCCTTGATGCTCTCTATGTCGATGGGAAGCTGCACGGCGCGGCCCTTTTTGTCTGAATTCCGCCCTTCCCTCGCATGTCCGCGGGGCCGCGGCAAGCGGGTTAACAGGGGCTCAATCAATGGCCCGGATAATGCCGGAAACCCGATATGCCCCGGAGCCCCGGAATGAGCGACGCCGCCCTCAAGATTGAACCGGATGAATATGATGCCATCGAGCAGGCGGTGCTCGAAACGCCGCGCGGGCGCTGGTTCCTGCAGGAATTCGCCCGCCGCAACCGCACAAGCGGCACGGACGAGGTGATCGGCGCCATCGAACGGCTCTACGACCTCGCCCGCGAAACGGCAGCCGAAGCGCGCTATGGCTTCCTCTATCACGAGATGCAGGAGATGCGCCGCGCAATGAGCGAAACGCGCACGGCGATCGCCGCTGTGAAGCCCGGCGAACGGCACAATATCGCGGCTTCGAACGACGACCTCGCCGCCGTGGCGGAAGCTGCGGATCGCGCCTCGCGCGATGTGGCAGAGGCGGCGGAACGCCTGCAGGAGATCGCGGACACGCTGCGCAAGGCCGGTGCCGATGCGGACCTCTGCGACGAGATCGAAACCCATGCCAGCGGCATTTTCATGGCTTCGGCCTATCAGGAAATGACGGGCAAGCGTATCGCGCTCGTCGTCGAGGCGCTTGAAAAGGCTGAACACCACGTCGCGAACTGCATTTCGCTCTGGGAAGAGGAAGCGCGGAGGGCGTGACCCTTAGCGACTGACCTCCGCGTTGATGCAGCCGACGCTCCACTGAGCTTCGCCATCCACCATCCTGCAACCGAGCTTCGTGATGGAGAGCGGCGCGACTTCGATGCGCAGCGCCGTCGCCAGATCAATCTCGAGCGCAAGGGCGATCGCCGCGCGGATCGTGTTCGCATGGCCGATGGAGATGAGCGTATGGCCGGCATAGTGCTCCGTCAGACGGCGGATGCCGGCATAGACGCGCGTTGCGACGTCTACGAAGCTCTCGCCCTCGGGCGGCACGATCTCCGCCGGCCAGGCCCAGTCGAGCGTGCGGTTCGCCGTGTAGACGTCATTATATGACCGGCCCTGCCAGAGCCCGTAATTCTGCTCGCTGAAATCCGATACGGAGATCGGGTCCGCGCCCGGCTTGAGCGCCATCGCCGTGACGCGCGCCCGCGTGAGCGGCGACGACAGCCAGACGGCGACGCCCGGCAGGCGCCGTGAAATGGCGGCGGCGTGCGACGGATCGACCGGTTCCGGCGCGACATCGAGCTGACCGAAATAGCGGCTCTCCTGCCCCTGCACCGGCGCATGGCGGATCCAGATCCACTCCGTGCGCACGCCGCTCATAGCCAGCCGCGAAACTTGAAGAAGAGATAGGGAAGAACCGCAAACAGCACCATGAGACCGATCGACATGGGATAGCCGTAAGTCCAGGCGAGCTCCGGCATATACTCGAAGTTCATGCCATAGATGCTGGCGATCAGCGTCGGCGGCAGGAAGACGACGGCAGCAACCGAGAAAATCTTGATGATGCCTGTCTGCTCGTTGTTGATGAGGCCGAGCGTCGCATCCAGAACGAAATTGATGTTGTTCGCGAGATAGCTCGAATGATCGCTGAGCGCAGTCACGTCGCGGGCGATGATCTTGAAACTGCGTTCGGCGGATTTCGTGAGCTTGACCTCGGTCGGCCGCGCAACGAAGCCAACAAGCCGGCCGAAGCTCACAAGGCTTTCCCGCGCCTGCGCCGTGAGCGAATGCCCTGCGCCGATGCGCACGAGAATGGAACTGTAGTCGCGCTTCATCCGCCCTTCGCTGACGAAGATGTCGCGTGAAACCGCGTCGAGATCGCCCTGCACGCGTTCGAGAATATCGGCGAGCCGGTCGACGATCGCATCGACGAGACCGGCGAGCACCTCCTCGCCGCTCGCGCAAGGCACGGCATGGCGCTGGACCTGGGCGGCATACATGCGGAAGGGTGTCGGCTCTGCATAACGCAGGGTGAGAAGCCGGTGCCGAGCGAGCACGAAGGTGACCGGCACGTTCTGCGGACTGGGCGTGTCGGCGTGGCAGATCATCGTCGCCGTCATGTAGAGCGCATCTTCTTCCTGATAGAGGCGGCTCGACATTTCGATCTCGCGCATGTCTTCCTCGGTCGGCACGTCGAGTCCGAGCGCCTTGTCGAGATAGACGAGGTCGTCGTCTTCGGGCGAGAGGACATCGATCCAGACGGCACCGTCCGGGACCGCATCACCGCGCTGAAGCTCTACGGGGTTCAACATGCCGTTGGCATGCACATAGGCTGTAATCATCGAATCGACCGCTTTCCGTGCATGGGGAGCCAGATGATGCCCGCGCGCAGGCGGCGCGACAATCCGCCTCGCCCTCCTTCGTCAATGTTTCAAACGCCTGTTGCTGCTTGACATTTCCCCGGAAAAGCCCCATGTCACTTCCGGTTGTTCACGTGTGCGCGCTTTGCGCTGCCTTCCGGCACCGCCTGATCCCGGAACAACCTCCCTTCCCGATTCCAAGCGCGTTGGAACGCGGCAAGACCCCGCGTTAAAGCACCGGCCAGAGTGGCCGGGCGCACGACGTTGACTTGAAAGAACTTGAGTAAATGACGGACAAGACCTTTGCGGATCTCGGCCTGGCCGAACCGCTGACCCGCGCTCTCGCGGACCAGAACTACATTCACCCGACCCCCATTCAGGCCCAGTCGATCCCCGCCCTTCTCGAGGGCCGCGACCTGCTCGGCCTCGCCCAGACGGGCACGGGCAAGACGGCCGCCTTCACCCTGCCCATGCTGCAGCACCTTTCGGAGAAATTCGAGAAGCGCCAGCCGAAGCAGGCGCGCGCGCTCATCCTCGCGCCGACGCGCGAACTCGTGGTGCAGATCGCGAAAAGCATCGAGACCTATGGCCGCAACCTGAAGCTGCGCCACACGGCGATCTTCGGCGGCGTGAACCAGTTCCGCCAGGTGCGCGCAATGTCCGGCGGCGTCGACGTTCTCGTCGCGACGCCGGGCCGCCTGCTGGACCTGATGAACCAGAAGCATGTGGACCTGCGCCGCACCTCGTTCCTGGTACTGGACGAAGCCGACCGCATGCTCGACATGGGCTTTGTGCGCGACGTGCAGAAGATCGTCGGCACGCTGCCGAAGGAGCGCCAGTCGCTGCTCTTCTCGGCCACCATGCCCAAGACGATCGAGCATCTGGCCGCTGAAATCCTGAACGACCCCGTTCGCGTGGAAGTGACGCCGGAAGTCGTGACGGTCGACAAGATCGATCAGCGGGTGCTGCATGTGGACGGCAAGCGCAAGCGCGAGCTTCTCGCGAAGCTCCTCGACGACACAGATCTTTCGCGTGTCATCGTCTTCACGCGCACCAAGCATTGCGCGAACCGCGTGAGCGAACAGCTTGAAAAGACGGGCGTACCCTCTGAAGCGATCCACGGCAACAAGTCGCAGGGCGCTCGCCAGCGCGCGCTCGACAATTTCCGGAACGGCAAGGCCCGCGTACTCGTGGCGACGGACATTGCCGCCCGCGGCATCGACGTGGCCGGCATCACCCATGTGATCAACTACGAACTGCCGAACGAGCCGGAAAGCTATGTCCACCGCATCGGCCGCACCGCACGTGCGGGCCGCAGCGGCATTGCGATTTCGTTCTGCGACGGGGCCGAACGCGGCCACCTGCGCAGCATCGAGAAGCTGACAAGGCGCCCGCTCACCGTGGTCGATACGACCGAATGGCTCGGCGAACAGATCGTCGTGCCTGCGGGCGAGCCCCGCGCGCCGCGCGGCCCGGGCCATGGCGGCCCGCGCAAGCCGGGCGGCGGCAACCGCAACCAGCCGGGCAAGCAGCGCCGCTTCGGCGGCAAGCCGAAGGGCAACCATGAGGCGCGCGGCAATGGCAACGCCAATGGCAACCCGAATGCCGGGCGCAAGCCGGCCGGCCAGAAGCCGGGCCAGCGCAAGCAGGGTGGCGCGAAGCAGAGCCGCCGCCACATCGCGGGCGCCTGAACACCCGCTCCATATGGGGCCTGATTCGGCTATCCAATATTGCGCGGCTCTGGTTCACTCCAGAGCCGCGTTTTTTTGCATGATCGCCATGACACTTCGTTTCCTCTTCCTGCTCACCGCCACACTGCTGCTTGCCGCCTGCGCCGTGGCAACGCCGGAAGAGCGCCGTATCCATGCGGACAGGCTGGGCGGCGAAGCCGCGCTGGCGCCGCTCGCGATCCGCACGGCGGATTTCGACCTCCATGCAAGGCTTCGAGCAGAACCCGGAAGCGAACTGCTCGTCATCTTCATCGAGGGCGACGGTTTTGCATGGAAGAGAGTGAACGAGCGCTCGGCCGATCCGACGCCGCTCAATCCTGTGGCCCTGGCTCTTGCGGCACGGGACCCCTCGCCTGCCGTCGCCTGGCTCGCCCGGCCCTGCCAGTTCACCGGCGGCGAGACCGCCCGGAACTGCCACAGCGACCTCTGGACAGGCGCGCGCTACAGCGAGCGGGTGATCGCGGCTTCCGATGAAGCGATCGGCATATTGAAACAGAAGGCAGGGGCCGCCCGCGTCGCGCTTGTCGGCTATTCGGGCGGCGGCGCAGTCGCCGCGCTCGTCGCCACGCGGCGCGACGATGTCGTCTGGCTGAAGACCGTCGCCGCACCGCTCGACACGGTGGCCTTCACCGCCCACCACAAGGTGGCGCCGCTCGCCGGTTCCCTGAACCCGGCCGCGCGCGCGGCCCGCCTCGCGGCATTGCCGCAGATACATTACGCGGGGACGGATGACGACATCGTGCCGCCCTCCATCAACCGCTCATTCCTCGCGCGCATGGGCGAAACGCGCTGCATCGCGCTCAAGGAATTACCCGGCATGAGCCATGGCAAAGGCTGGGAAGAGGCCTGGAGCGACATCGGGGCGGAGATACCCGCCTGCCGTTGATTCGGCCGCTACAGTCTCTTTCGCGCGAAAGCCCGGCCCGAGGCTGTTTTCAGGTATTTTTCGAAGGCGATGGCCTGCGCCTGCACCGAGAAGGCGACATAAGTTTTTATCTCCCACGGCGCGTATTTGGATGTGTGGGGGACCTCACCGCCATTGTGCTTTGCGAGGCGCGCGATCAGATCACGGGTCATGCCCGTGTAGTACCTCTCGGGGGACATAAGGCTTCGCAATATATAAACATAGTGCATGAGCTGACGTTAGAACCGCCAAGGCGAAACAGGCAATGGCCATCGGAAATCAGGGCGGCCTGCCGAGCCGTAGCTCGCGAAGCGGGTAAGCCCGCCTTCGCCCTTCGGGCTCCGGCGCGGCAGCCTCCGCTCGCTTCGCGATATATGGAATATGCCTGTCGCGAGAAATTGGTGGCTGGCCTGCCGAGCCGTAGCTCGCGAAGCGAGCGGAGGCTGGTGGGCGCACCAGGACTCGAACCTGGGACCCGCTGATTAAGAGTCAGCTGCTCTACCAACTGAGCTATGCGCCCGCCGTGCCGCAAGAACGGCCGGTGGAAACCACCATCCCGGCCACCGATTTTGTGGGGGAGCGGTGCCTATAGCAAAGGATTGGGGGCCTGTCCAGCAGACTTGCCCGGCCCCCGAACATTGCCGGAAAGCCGTCTACCAGAAAGCGCTGGGCCCGCGTGAAATCTCGAGATTCCGGTGGATATGGACGCTCATCAGGAGACCGAAAGCGAACAGCAGCGAAAGCATGGACGTGCCGCCATAGGAGACGAGAGGCAGCGGTACACCCACTACCGGCAGCAGGCCCATGACCATGGCAGTGTTGATGAAGACATAGAAGAAGAAGGTCATGGAGACGCCCATCGCGAGCAGCCGCCCGAACTGGTTGCGGCACTGGAGCGCGACATTGAGCGAGAACATAAGGACGATGAAATAAAGCGCGAGCAGGACCACGCCGCCCACAAGGCCGAGCTCCTCCCCCAGCATGGTGAAGATGAAGTCGGTATGCTTCTCGGGCAGGAAGTTGAGCTGACTCTGCGTGCCCTCCATAAAGCCCTTGCCGAGCACGCCGCCGGAACCGAGCGCAATCTTGGACTGGAGAATATGGTAGCCCGTGCCGAGCGGATCGCGTTCGGGTTCGAGAAAAGTGAGAACGCGGTTGCGCTGATACTCGTGAAGCCGGCTCCACAGAACCGGGATCGCGGCAAGTACGGCAACACCCGCCAGAATGAAGAATCGCCACCGCAGACCCGCCGCGAAGAAAAGAATGGCACCGCTCGCAAGCAGCAGGATCGCGGTGCCAAGGTCGGGCTGCAGCACGACCAGGCCGACCGGAAGACCGACCATGGCCAGCGGAATGACGAGATTTCGGAGACGCGACACTTCGTCGAGTGTCAGCCCGTGGAAATAGCGCGCCAGCGCCAGAATCAGCGTGACCTTCATCACTTCCGAAGGCTGGATCGAGATGAAGCCAAGATCGAGCCAGCGCTGCGCGCCCATGCCGACGAAACCGACGATCTCGACCGCCACCAGCATGACGAGTGCGATGGCATAAAGCGGATAGGCCGCGCGCATCCAGAAACGCAGATCGACCATCGCCACGACGATCATGATGCAGGCACCGGCGGCAAAGCGCGCCGCCTGCCGCAGCGCCCAGGGCGAGAAGCTCCCCTCCGCCACCGAATAGAGCATGGCAAAGCCCATCGAGGCGATCAGCGTAAGCAGCAGGAGAAAGCCCCAGTTGAACTCACGGAGCTTTTCCGAGAGCTTCATGTCGTGCCCGGTGAAGCGGCGCAGGTCTAGCATCAGCCGGCCTCCGACGGATTGCCCGATCCGGGCGGCACCTTGGCCTGCGGGGTACTCGGATTGCGCAGCAGCACCTCATGCATGATGTCGCGCGCGATTGGCGCCGCGGCGGCGGAGCCCGACCCGCCATGTTCCACGACGACGGACATGGCAAAACGCGGCTCGTGCACCGGCGCGTAGCAGACAAAGAGCGCGTGATCGCGCTGCCGCCATTCGAGATCCTCATTGCGGATGACGCCGGTGGCGCGCTCGGCGCGCGAAATGCGCCGCACCTGCGCCGTGCCGGTCTTGCCCGCAAGCTCCATGCCCGGATCGGGAATGCGATGGCGGAAGGCCGTGCCGCCCGGCTCGTTCGAAACGCCGTTCATGCCGCCCTGCGCAATCGCAAGTGCCTGCTCGCTGATCCCGACGAGCTCCGGCTTCGGCACCGGCACCAGCTCGCCGCCCAGAGCCCGGGTAAGCCGCGGCACGACAGCATGGCCGCCATTGGCGATGCGCGCCGTCATCACGGCGAGCTGCAGCGGCGTTGTCAGCAGATAGCCCTGCCCGATGCCGGCGATGACGGTTTCGCCCTGATGCCAGACCTCCCCACGCGCAGCGCGCTTCCATTCCGGCGTCGGTACGAGCCCGGCCTTCTCGCCCGGCACTTCGAAGTCATAGGTCTGGCCAAGGCCGCATTTGCGCGCCATGTCGGCAATCGCGTTGATGCCGATGCGCCGCGCCACGTCGTAGAAATAGACGTCGCAGGAATATTTGATCGCATCGTGCATGTTCATGGCGCCATGTCCGCCGCGCTTCCAGCAATGGAAGTCGTGGCTGCCGAGCGAATAATGGCCGGGACAATGCACGCGCTGCGCCGGCGAAATACCCGCCTCCGCCGCCGCCATGGCGACCACCATCTTGAACGTCGAGCCCGGCGGATACATGCCGGCGAGCGCCTTGTTCAGCAGCGGCAGATAGGGACTTTCAAGCAGCTTTTTATATTCCGCGGTCGGATACCCCATGTTGAAGAGATTGGGGTTGTAAGCCGGTGCGGACACGATCGATATCACGTCGCCGGAATGAATATCCATGACGACGGCGCTGGCGGATTCGCCTTTCACCCGCTCCCAGGCATAGCGCTGGACGTCGAGATCAAGCGTAAGCACGAGTTCCTGGCCGGGCTTGCCGGGATCCTTCGCAAGCTCGCGAATGACGCGGCCATAGGCATTGACCTCGACATGGGACGAGCCCGGCGTTCCGCGCAGTTGCCGGTCATAGGTGCGCTCGATCCCGTCCCTGCCGATGCGGAAGCCGGGAAGTTTGAGCAGCCGGTGATCCTCGCGCTGCGCCTGTTCGAGATCATTGTCGGACACGGCGGCGACATAGCCGAGAATATGGGCGAACTCCTCACCATAGGGATAGTCGCGCGTCTCGCCGACATCGGGAAGGATGCCCGCGAGATCGGGTTCGTTGATATTGACCTGCGCGAACTGCTCCCAGGTGAGGCCTTCGACCACCGTGACGGGCATGAACCGCGGCGAGCGCGCTATGTCACGAAGAATGCGGCGCTTGCGGAACTCGTCGATCTCCACGATGCGCGACAGGCGAGCGAGCGTCGCCTCGACGTCGGGCGTCTGCTCCGAGATGATCATGGCCCGGTAGTTCTGACGGTTCGACGCGAGAGTGCGTCCGTAGCGGTCGACGATGTTGCCTCGAAGCGGCGCAAGCAGTCTCATGCTCACGCGGTTCTCTTCCGCAAGCATCCGGTACTGATCGGTCTTGAGGACCTGCAGGTAATACATGCGGCCCGCAAGCGCGAGGAAGGCAGCGCCCTGCAAGCCGGCCAGAAGCGCCGCGCGCCGCGTGAAGGTCTGATACCGGTTGCTGTCCCGACCGCTGATCTGCATTGCCCGCTCCCCCTACCCGCCCGAAAGGACGCGCGTTTCGAAGCGCCCGAACAGCATGGCAAAAATCGGGAAAACGGCAACCGTCACCGCCATGTGCCAGAAGACGGGGCCGGGCGGCACCAGCATCCCGTGGATCACCGACACGATGACCCAGCCGAGCGCGCCCGCGAAGGCGGCGGTGAAGGCAAATCCGACCCAGAAGGCCGAGAACGGCGCATTCATGACCAGCGGACGCTGCGTGACGACCAGCGCATAGGTCACGGTGTAAACGAAAGCCCAAAGCCCGATTTCGCCGCCTGAGAGCAGATCGAAGGCGACGCCGACGCCGAAGACCGCCAGCGGTGGAAACATTTCCGGCCGCACGATCGCCCAGTAATAGATCGCCATCAGCGGAAAGGCAGGTGTGAGCGGCGATCCGACGATGCGGCCGAACGGGACGAAGGAGAGAAGCACGCAGACAATGCCGATGACGAACGGCGTCACCGTCATGACGACGCGTCCCGCGCGGGCGGCCGGTGTCGGGGAATAGGGTTCGAGCTTCGCCATCCCGCTACTCCGCCGCCGCTCGCGGGCCATCGCCCGCCGCAGAAGAAGTATCGGCGCCGCTCTCCACTTCCGCGCCCTCAAGCACGGAGGGCGGATCCTGAAGCTTCACCTCGGACGGAAACTCGTATTGCAGCACACGCACGAAATCGAGGCGGCCGCGATCGCTGAAGGTCTGGACGCGCAACTCGCCGCTGCTCGTCTGGATCACGAGGCCGATGGGAAGTCCGGCAGGAATAAGCCCGCCATCGCCCGACGTGACGACGCGATCACCCGCGCTCACCGCGCTTTGCACCGGCAGATATTCGAGCCTCGGCCAGCTCGTATTGTCGCCCGCGAGAATGGCCTTGTACTGGGCCGGTTCGACGACCACGGGAATGCGGCTGTTGAGGTCGGTGAGCAGCAGCACGCGGCTCGCTTTCGGCCCTGTCGAGACGATGCGGCCGACGAGCCCGTCGGAATCGATGACGGCAAGACCGCTGCGTGCGCCCTTTTCGCGACCGACATTGACGAGAACGGTGTCGATGAACGGCCCGCCGGAATCGCTCACCACGCGCCCGCTGACATATTCAATGGATTGATCGACCTGCACATTGAGCAGGGCCTCGTAGCGGGCAATCCGGGCCTGAAGGCGAAGCGCTTCTTCCTTCCATTCGAGCAGCCGCGCATTTTCGGCGCGCAGCCGCTCGTTCTCGTCGAAGACATAGGCGTATTCATCGGTCCGCTCGATAACGCGGCGCGTAGCCGCCACGGGACGCGAGGCGATTTCGAGAAGCGGTGCGGCCAGATCGGTAACGACCTGCCGCGCCTGATCGAAGACATAGGTCTCGGCGCGACCGAGCAGCAGCAGTGCCGCCGCCAGCGTCAGCATGAAGATCAGCGAGATGCGGTGCGAGAACTCGCGGAACGGCAGAGCTGTACGATTCGGCTCCATGACGACTGACTATTGCTCTTTCGCTATGGCGGTCCGCCTCTGCCCGCCCGGCTTCACCTGCCGGGTTTGCCGTTACACCTTGCCTAGTACACCGACGAAAGCACGTGCTTCATCGTCCGGATATGTTCGAGCGCCTTGCCGGTGCCGAGCGCGACGCAGGACAGCGCGTCATCGGCAATCGAAACAGGCAATCCCGTCTCGTCGCGCAGCACCTGGTCGAGATTGGTCAGCAGCGCGCCGCCACCCGTGAGCACGATGCCCTTGTCGACGATATCGGCGGCGAGTTCCGGCGGCGTCGCCTCGAGCGCGACCTTGACCGCTTCCACGATGGCGCCGACCGGCTCCGCCAGACTTTCGGCGATCTGCTTCTGACCGATCGCGATTTCCTTCGGCACGCCGTTCATCAGGTCGCGCCCCTTGATCTCGATGGTCATGCCGTCGCCATCCGCGGGAATGGCGGCGGAGCCGACTTCCTTCTTGATGCGCTCGGCACTTGCTTCGCCGACGAGAAGATTATGGTGGCGGCGGATATAGGCGATGATCGCCTCGTCCATCTTGTCGCCGCCGACGCGCACCGAACGCGCATAGACGATGCCGCCGAGCGACAGCACCGCAACTTCCGTCGTGCCGCCGCCGATATCGACGACCATGGAGCCCGTCGGCTCCGTCACCGGAAGACCGGCACCAATTGCGGCAGCCATCGGCTCTTCGATGAGGTAGACACGGCGGGCGCCGGCCGAAAGTGCCGATTCCTGAATGGCGCGGCGCTCAACGGCCGTCGAGCCCGAAGGCACGCAGACGATGATCTGCGGATTGGCGAAGGAGCGGCGGTTGTGCACCTTGCGGATGAAATGCTTGATCATTTCTTCCGCGATTTCGAAATCGGCGATAACGCCGTCGCGCATCGGGCGGATCGCCTGAATGTTGCCCGGCGTGCGGCCGAGCATCATCTTGGCTTCCTCGCCGACGGCGAGAACCTGTTTCTTGCCGCCCTTCTCGATGATGGCGACGACGGACGGCTCGTTGAGAACGATCCCCCGCCCCTTCACATAGACAAGAGTATTCGCCGTGCCGAGGTCGATCGCCATATCGGCCGAGAACATGCCGAGCAGTCCGGAAAGCATGTTTGTCCTATTCCTTTGACAGTGCGTCGCCAGACACAGCACGCGCCGCGGCAACAGTTGAGAGTGCGCCACCCGAAGTGGCCGAATTGTTAAGGCGCATCCGGCGAGCGGTGGCCATGGACCGGGAAAGGCTGGAAGACCGGGGACCCCTCGCCCCTCCCCTGCGGGCGCGCCCGAGACTCAATTCTCCAGCCTCGCCGCACAAAACGGATCGATTCTCAGTCTACGAACCATCTGCGACGAAACTGAGGCAAGGTCGCGCAAGGAGGAAACATGAGGCCGCGCAGCGCCGCCTGTCTTCCTGCCGAACGCCGTTCCCGCCTCGACCGCATCTGCCATCTTGTGTCCCGTCCGCCGGTCTCGCATCCGAATGCCGCTGATCGCCGCCCCGTGAAGCCCGAGAGAGGCGCCGCCGGAGCTAACGCGGTGCTAACCATATGCGCAGGGAAACTAAGGGCGCGTTAAGGCTGTCCGAACCCGCATCAGCACAAGATTTTTACGCTGAAACCTCGCGCAATGGCAATGGGAAGGTCAGAATCCGGACGGCTTTTCAATGGTTTGGACGGTTCCGGACGGGAAGCTCCCGCACCTCGTGCGCACGCCCTTCAAGACGCGCCCGGCGGCGCTTAACTGCCTCCACGACGAATTCCATAACGGCGCGAACATGCGCAAGCTGGGCGAGGTCGTTACGCGCCATGAGCCACAGCTCGAGGCTGCCGAGAATGTCCGGGCCGAAGACGCGCACGAGCCCCGATTCGTCGTCTCCCGTGATGCAGGGCAAGGCGGCGAGCCCGAGCCCTTCGCGTGCCGCCATGGCGCGCGCGGCAACACTTGAGGAGCGCAGCGCGATTCGCGCGGACTTTTCCGCCCGCGAGAACCACCAGACCGGCCCGAGCGGCGTTTCGGCCCTCGGAAAACCGATGAGATCGTGCCCCGCGATGTCCTGCATCTGCGACGGCCGGCCACGGGCCTCCAGATAGGCGGGCGAGGCATAAAGCGCATAGGCCATGTCGCCGACCTTACGCATCAGCATGTCGCCCTGCGTCGGCCGCGCGAGGCGGAGCGCTACGTCTACATCCTTGAGGGGATTACCGATTTTCGGCGCCTGACCGATCGGGGAGAGGCGCGGATCGGTGACGATCTCGAGTTCGAGGCCTGGATGCTCGCGCCGGAAGGCAGGAAATTCAGGGGCGAGCAGCGCCGCCGCCGCCACCTCACCTGAGGCGAGCCGCACGGTGCCCTCGGCCCCCTCGCCCGCCGCCGCGAAGTCGCGCGGCAGGGCGGAAAGCCGCCGGTCAACCGGCTCGAGGGCCTCGACCAGCTTCTCGCCCGCCGCCGTCAGCCGGTAACCGGTGCGCTCCCGTTCGAAGAGGCGGGCGCCCAGATCGTCCTCAAGGGAGGCCACCCGCCGCAAGACCGTGGTCGTGTTGACGCCAAGCTGCTGGCCAGCGCCGGAGAGACTTCCGGCACCCGCCACGGCAAGGAAAAAGCGCAGATCGTCCCAGTTCATCTTGGCCCAGCCTCGGTAAAGGGCAGTCGGACCAACAGGATAGCGACGGGATCGCGCCCGTAAATGCGAAAATGCAAAAGGCTATTTGCAGAAACAGCCTTACCGCAGCAGGAAGGCTAGATAGGCACCATAACCGGCCAGCAGCAAGAGCGCTTCCACCCGGCCGACCCGGGCCCCAGTCCAGGCAAAGACCATGAACAGGACGGAAGCAGCCGCCATGACCCAGATGTCGAAGGACGCGATATCGGCCGGTACGGAAATCGGCTTCACCACCGCCACGACGCCGGCAATCCCGAGCACGTTGAAGATGTTGGAGCCGATCACATTGCCGATGGCGATGTCGGCCTTGCGGCGGAAGGCGGCGAGAACGGAGGTCGCGAGTTCCGGCAAGGAGGTGCCGACGGCGACAAGCGTCAGTCCGATCACCGAATCGGAGATGCCGAGCCCGGCGGCAATCTCGACCGCGCTGTCGACCAGAAGCGAGGCGCCGCAGACAAGCGCGACGAGGCCGCCTGCGGCCATGCCGAGCTCGAGCGCCACACCCAGCGACCGCCCGGAGGTCACGAATTCCGCCTCGGCGGCGTGGAGCGCGCCGCCCCCGTCCATGCCTCTCTTGTCGGCCCGGTAGGTGTAGATGAGATAAAGCGCGAGGCCGGCGAGAAACAGGAAGCCCGCCTCGCGCGACAGGACCCCGGTGAGGCAGGCCGCGATCAGCGCTGCCGCCGCGATCAGCATCATGGTGCCGTCGCGCTTCAGCGCATCCCGGTCGCAGACCAGCGGAAAGACGAGACCAGAAATGCCGAGGATCAGCAGGATATTGGCGATATTCGAGCCGACCACATTGCCGAGCGCGATGCCCGGATAGCCCTGAAGGGCGCCTTCAAGGCTCGCCACCAGTTCCGGCGACGAAGTGCCGAAGCCGACCAGCGTCAGGCCGATGAGAAAGGGAGAAACACCGAGGCGGGTGGCCAGGCCCGCAGCGCCTTTGACCAGAAACTCGGCCCCGCCGAGAAGCAGCAGGAGGCCGAGCACGAGATAGAAGGCGGTCAATCCAAACTCCCGGAAACCGAAGCCCATGATCGGGCCCGCAAGACATGGGCATGGAACGCCTGCTTGCGAGAGGCGGCAAGCCCCCGCGCGATATTTATTTTTTTCCGGGTACCGGCTTCACCGCGTCCGCTGCCTGTTTGGCAAGGCGGCGCGCCTCGTCCGTCCCCGCGGCCCGGGCCAACGCCACGCCCATGCGGCGGCGCTCGAAGGATTCGGGTTTGCCGAACAGGCGGATATCCGTACCCGGTATGGCGAGCGCCTTTTCGACGCCCTCGAAGGAGATGCCCTTTTCTTCCAATTCTCCATAGATGACCGCGGAGGCGCCCGGCGAGATCTGCTCGACCGAAACCGGCAGGCCGAGAATGGCGCGGGCATGAAGCGCGAATTCGCTCTGATATTGCGTGATCAGCGTGACGAGGCCGGTATCGTGCGGCCGTGGCGAAACTTCCGAGAACCAGACCGTGTCGCCCTTCACGAAAAGCTCGACGCCGAAAATGCCCCGGCCGCCCAGCGCGCCCGTGACCTTCGCCGCAATATCGCGCGAGGCGGAAAGCGCCTTCGCGCTCATCTGCTGCGGCTGCCAGCTCTCGACATAATCGCCCTTCACTTGGCGGTGACCGATGGGCGCACAGAACTGCGTCTCGATATCGCCGCTCGCACCCACGGCGCGCACGGTGAGCTGCGTGATCTCGTAGTCGAAATCGACCAGACCTTCGACGATGACGCGCGGCGCCTCGACGCGGCCGCCCGCCATCGCATAGTCCCAGGCGGGCTGAATATCCTCAGGACCTTTGAGGAGGCTCTGCCCCTTGCCGGACGACGACATGACCGGCTTCACGAAACAGGGGAAGCCGATGCCGCCATCAATCGCCGCCTGCAATTCGCCCGCCGTGGAGGCAAAGGCATAAGGCGAGGTCGGCAGGCCAAGCTCTTCCGCCGCAAGACGGCGAATGCCCTCGCGGTTCATGGTGAGCTGCGTCGCGCGCGCGGTGGGAATCACTTCGGCAAGCCCGTCCGCCTCGATCCGCGCGAGTTCGTCTGTCGCAATCGCCTCGATCTCCGGCACGATGAGATGCGGACGCTCCTTCTCGACCAGCGCCCGGAGCGCCTTTGGATCCGTCATGGCAATGACATGGCTGCGATGCGCGACCTGCTGCGCCGGCGCATTCTCGTAGCGGTCGACCGCGATCACCTCGACGCCGAGCCGCTGCAGCTCGATCGCGACTTCCTTGCCGAGCTCGCCGGAGCCCAGAAGCATGACGCGGAAAGCGGATGGGGAAAGCGGTGTGCCAATGCGCATGGAGCCTCCGGAGATTGGATGGAGGCGGTTTAGCACATCGGGCGGCGGGCCGGAACGGAAGCCGGGGTGGCGTCAGCTATGAAAAGTCACGGTTTCGACAACTGGCGCCCTGCCAAGCGGAAAACTGTTCACGGGATTTTCCGGTTCGGGATAACCGAACGAGATGCCGAACAGCATCTTGAGCGACGGGTCGATACCGAGAACATCGCGCACGGTACCGGCGAAGAGGCTCAGCAGCGTCTGCGGCACGCCGGCGAGCCCATGCGCCGTCAGAGAAAGCAGGAAGGTTTGGCCATACATGCCGACGTCGCCGGCCACGCGGACGGGCTCATAGACTGGCGCCATGAAAAGCAGGCAGACATGGGGCGCGCCGAAGAATTCCAGGTTGCGCAATATGGCGTAGCGCCTTTGCTCGGCGGCATCGCGCGGAATGCCTGCCGCCTGGAAATAGGCTGCACCTTGTGCCTGCTGGCGCTCCCTGTAGACACCGTAGAGATCGTCGTAGCTGAAGGGAAAGTCGGGGGTCATTCTCTCTTCCGCCGCCGCGTCGAGCATCGCCTTGCTGAGCCTGTCGCGCGTGGCGCCGGAGGCGATATGGACGATCCAGGGCTGCACATTGGAATTCGATGGTGCGTGGCGGGCGCCCTCGGCCACAGACTGGAGCAAGGCGTCGGGCACGACATCCGGCAGGAAGCTGCGCGCCGATTTGCGGCGGCGAACGACCTCGTGAAACGGCATTGCTTGCTGCATCTTGCCCGCCTCCGCTTTGAGCTTCATCATCGAAAGGATCACTGCCTACCGACGGCATGAAAATATATCTAGTGCACTAGATATAAGCACGCAAGAGAATAAACAATGCCCAAATCCGCCGGCCGGACGCTTCCCGATGTGGACAAGCAGCTTTCCTTTGCCCTTTACGGCGCCGCCAACCGCCTCGTCCGCATGCACAAGCCATTTCTCGACCCGCTGGGGCTCACCTTCCCTCAGTACCTCGTGATGCTGGAGCTTCTCGGCTCCGGCCGACGCTCCGTCGGCGAGCTGGGAGCGAAGCTCGGCATGGATACCGGGACGATCACGCCGCTGGTAAAGCGCTTGGAACAGAACGGTCTCGTCTCCCGCCGCCGCGACGCCAGCGACGAACGGCGGGTATTCGTCGCTCTCACGCCTTCAGGCGAAGCCATGCGCGAGCGAATCCGGGTCGTGCCGGACCGGATCAAAACCGCCTGCCAGATCCCCGAAGACAGGGCCGACGAGCTGCGCGACGTTTTGAACGGCATCGGCCGTTCGGATGACGACTGAGGGGCTTGCCCTTCTCTTCGCCACCTGATAACAGTTGAACAGTTGTTCAATTGATGAGGTTGGCATGA
This sequence comes from Parvibaculum sp., assembly GCA_019635955.1. Classification (GTDB taxonomy): domain Bacteria; phylum Pseudomonadota; class Alphaproteobacteria; order Parvibaculales; family Parvibaculaceae; genus Parvibaculum. The sequence continues at coordinate 508 of JAHBYL010000037.1, read as the reverse complement.
GCGCCGCCCCGAAAACCGCTGCCAACCCCGTTCCGAGGCCGCCCGCCCCCGCCCTCCGCGAGGACAAGACCTTCGAGCTTGCCGACATGTTCAAGATGCTGGGCGATCCGAGCCGCTTGCGCATCGTGATCGCGACGCTGGAAGGGCCGGTGGCGGTGAGCGATATCGCCGATCGGCTCGGCCTCTCGCTTTCGCTGGTGAGCCATCATCTGAGACTCCTGCGCGCGGCGCGGCTCGTGACCGCCGACCGGCGCGGCAAACAGATTTTCTACCGGATTCACGACCAGCATGTGGCGCATGTCATCTCCGACATGATCGCCCATGTGAACGAGGACGTGGAATGAGCACGCATCGGCATCATCATTCGCACGGTCATGACCACGCGCATGGGCCTCACACGCATAGCCAACACTCACATGAGATGGGCAATGAGAAGCGCGTGATGTTCGCCATGTGGCTGACCGGCGGCTTCATGGTGATCGAGGCCGTGGGCGGCGTCATCTCCGGT
>JAHBYL010000036.1 GCA_019635955.1 Parvibaculum sp. | reverse complement strand
GGAAAGGCTCACATGGCTCTCTACGAGCATGTCTTTATTGCGCGGCAGGACGTGTCGCAGCAGCAGGTCGAGGCGCTCACCGAGCAGTTTTCGACCGTTATCAAGGAAAATGGCGGCCAGATCGGCAAGACCGAATATTGGGGTCTTCGCAACCTTGCCTTCAAGGTGAAGAAGAACCGCAAGGGCCACTATACGCTCGTCAACATCGACGCACCTGCCGCCGCCGTGGCGGAAATGGAACGCCAGATGGGGATCAGCGACGATATCCTGCGTTTCATGACGGTTCGTGTCGAAGCGCATGAGACCGAACCTTCGGCCATGATGCAGAACCGTGGCGAACGCGGCGAGCGCCGCGGCGGCGACCGCTTCGGCGATCGCGAGCGCGGTGACCGCTTCGGCGACCGGGGAGATCGTGGCGACCGCGGCGGCCGTTTTGGCGATCGCCCGCGCCGTGACCGCGAAGAGAACGCCGAAGGAGGCGACGAATAATGAGCAGCTCAGCCCAGCCCGCGCGCCGGCCCTTCTTCCGCCGCCGCAAGACCTGCCCTTTCTCCGGCGCCAACGCTCCGAAGATCGACTACAAGGATGTGAAGCTCCTGCAGCGCTATATTTCCGAGCGCGGCAAGATCGTTCCGTCCCGCATCACGGCCGTTTCGGCCAAGAAGCAGCGTGAGCTCGCCCGTGCCATCAAGCGCGCGCGCTTCCTCTCGCTCCTTCCCTATGTCATCAGCTAAGACCCGGAAAGGAGACTGACACATGCAAGTCGTACTTCTCGAACGGGTGGAAAAGCTCGGCCAGATGGGCGATGTCGTCAAAGTGAAGGACGGCTTCGCGCGTAACTTCCTGCTGCCCCGCAAGAAGGCGCTCCGGGCCACCAAGGCCAATATCGAGCGTTTCGAAGGCCAGCGCGCGCAGCTCGAGGCCCGCAACCTCGAGCTCAAGAAGGAAGCCGAGCAGGTTCATGCCAAGGTGAACGGCCAGTCCTTCGTGGTTCTGCGCCAGGCGGGCGAGACCGGCATCCTTTACGGTTCGGTCGCCACCCGCGATATCGCAAGCGCCATGACCGAGGGCGGCTTCTCGACCTCGCGTAACCAGGTGGTCCTCGACAAGCCGATCAAGACAATCGGCCTGCACGACGTCCGCGTGGTGCTGCACCCGGAAGTCTCCGCCACGATCTCGATCAATGTGGCGCGCACTGCCGAGGAAGCGGAGCGTCAGGCGGCAGGCGAAGACCTGACCCAGACGCGCGACGAGGAAGAAGAAGCCCATGAGGCGGCGGAGTTCTTCGAGTCCGAAGAGCTTGCCCCGCAGGACGAGGACGAAGCTTCCGAGGAGGAAGCCAAGGACTGATCCGCTTCGGATCACAAGAATTCAAAGGGCGCCCTTTGCGGCGCCCTTTTTGTTTGGAACCGCAACGAAACGATTCGCGTTCCGCTTGCAACGGGCGGACTATTCTCTTTAGATGATTTCCAGAAAGCCTGTTCGTGCGGCTCCCCCCTCCGCGAAAACGGCAGCGTGGGTCCGCGCGAGAATCTGACATGCACCCCTCGGTACGGGAGGTCTCGATGATTTTCAGTGCGCTTCTGGGTACGATCGTCAAACGCGGTTCTCTTACCGTCATCTCTGCAGATGGCGGCGCAAAGACGTTCGGCGATGGCTCCGGCCAGCCCGTCACAGTCAGACTCCACGATAGAACAGTCAGTTACGAAATCGGGCTCAACCCGTATCTAAAGCTCGGCGAGGCCTATATGGACGGGCGGCTGACCGTCGACCGGCCAGCTACCATCTATGAGTTTCTCGACATTCTGACGGCCAATCTCGGTACGGATTTCGCGGGGCCTGTCTTCCGGGCCTATGGCGCCCTCCGGCGGATGAAGCGTCGGCTCGACCAGCACAACCCCGTCGGCAAGGCGCAGAAAAATGTCGCCCACCACTATGACCTCGATGGCGGCATCTACGATCTCTTCCTCGATCGGGACAAGCAGTATTCCTGCGCCTATTTCCAGCATCCCGGTATGACGCTCGAGGAGGCGCAGCTTGCCAAGAAGCGGCACATCGCCGCGAAGCTCCGGATCAAGCCCGGCATGCGGGTGCTCGACATAGGCTGCGGCTGGGGCGGCATGGCGCTGACGCTGGCCGAAGAGACGGGCGCTGAGGTGGTAGGTGTGACCCTCTCGCGCGAGCAGCTCAAGGTGGCGCAGCGGCGGGCCGAGGAACGCGGGCTTTCAGGCCAGGTCGAATTCCGGCTGCAGGACTACCGGACGCTGAAGGAGAATTTCGACCGCATCGTTTCGGTCGGCATGTTCGAGCATGTGGGCGTCGGCCATTTCGCGGAATATTTCAGCAAGGTGCATCACCTGCTGGCGCGGGACGGAGTCGCCCTCATCCATACGATCGGGCGGCTCGACGGGCCTGGCGCGACCAACCCCTGGATCGCGAAATACATCTTCCCCGGCGGCTATATTCCGGCGCTCAGCGAAATGTCCGCCTCGGTTGAGCGCAGTGGGCTTTTCATGACAGATGTGGAGATCCTGCGGCTCCACTATGCCGAAACGCTACGCGAATGGCGGCACCGCTTCATGGAGCGGCGTGAGACGGCAACGCGCATCTATGACGAGCGCTTCTGCCGGATGTGGGAGTTCTATCTTGCCGGCTCCGAAACCTCGTTCCGCAACGAGGGCATGGTCGTCTTCCAGATGCAGATCGCCAAACAGATCGACGCCCTGCCGATGACGCGGGATTACATGCTGGAAGACGAACGCAACCTTGCCGGCTTCGACGCGCCGCCGCAAAGGCTCCTTGCCGGAGACTGAGCGGCGGCCCGCGCCGGGGCGTCAGGCCTTGCCGCGCTTCGCGTCGAGGCTGTAGGCGCCCGCGCCGAAGGCGAAGACATAGAGGAAGCCGCCTGCCAGTGCGAGGTTCTTCAGAAGAGCGGGGTCCTCAAGGCTCAGATGGAAGATCGCGGCCGTCGCCATGCAGAACAGCGCAAAGGCGAGCCCGACGAGGCGTGCCTGAAAGCCGATCAGCAGCAGGATGCCGCCGCCGAGTTCGAGCAGGACGGTGAGACCGTAGACGACCTCGGGCAGCGGCAGGCCCTTCGAGGCGATGAAGCCGATGGTGCCCTCGGCGCCCATCGCCTTGTCGAGGCCCGCGAGAATGAAAAGGGCCGCAAGCAGGATGCGGCCGACCAGCGTGACGATGTCGAATGACGGGTTCATTGGTTTCTCCCCCCAGGATGATTCCGGAAAGTGAAGCATAGGCCCGCGCGGGCGGGGATAAAATGGGCCCCCTCCCCCGCGCCGCGCGACTCAGGCTAAAGTTGTACTCATCCACAGGCTCTACCCGAAAAATCGCCAATGGCCTCAATGGCTTGGCGTAATTCTTCCCATTTATGCACAGGGCGGGAGAAGTTTGCCGGGGATAAGCCGATTTGCGCTGCGTTAGAGGCGGATAAATCTTCGCGGCTTCGCTAGAACAGACCCATGGAAAACGCACAACACGCCTATTCGCCGAACGACGAAACCGGACATGCCTACCGGGTGCCGCCGCACAATATCGATGCGGAGCAGGCACTGCTCGGCGCGATCCTCGTCAACAACGAGTCCTACGACCGGGTGGCGAGCTTTCTCGAGCCGCAGCATTTCTTCGATGCCGTACACGGACGAATTTACGAGGCATCCGCCAAGCTCATCACGCAGGGCCACCTCGCCTCGCCGGTGACGCTGAAAAACTATTTCGAACGGGACGCGGCGCTGGCCGAAATCGGCGGGCCGGCCTATCTCGCGCGGCTCGCGGGCGCGGCGACGACGATCATCAACACGGAAGAATACGGGCGGACGATCTACGACCTCGCGATCCGCCGCGAGCTCATCAATGTCGGCACCGACATTCACAACCGCGCCTTCGACGCGCCCATCGACGACACGCCCGGGCAGCAGATCCTCGATGCGGAACAGGCGCTCTACCAGCTTGCCGAAAGCGGCAAATATGAGGGCGGCTTCCAGAGTTTTCATGAGTCGCTGAAGGTCGCCATCGACATGGCGGCGGAAGCCTACAAGCGCGATGGCGGACTCTCCGGCATCTCGTCCGGGCTTCGCGACCTCGACCACAAGCTTGGCGGCTTGCAGCCTTCCGACCTCATCATCCTTGCGGGCCGCCCCTCCATGGGCAAGACCGCGCTCGCGACCAACATCGCCTTCTCGGCGGCCAAGGCCTACAAGGCGGAGCACCACGCGGACGGAACGGTCGAGACGAAGGACGGCGCCATCGTCGGCTTCTTCTCGCTCGAAATGTCGGCCGAACAATTGGCGACGCGCCTTCTCGCCGAGCAGTCGGGAGTGCCGTCGGAGCGCATCCGCCGCGGCAATATCCATGAAGACGAATTTCACCAGCTTGTGGACGCCTCGCGCGAGCTGCAGAGCATCCCGCTCTATATCGACGATACGGGCGGCCTCACCATCGGCACGCTGGCGGCGCGCGCCAGGCGGCTGAAACGCCAGCGCGGCCTCGGGCTTCTGGTGATCGACTATCTGCAATTGCTCGCCGGCAGCGGCAAGACGGGCGACAACCGCGTGCAGGAAGTGACGCAGATCACGACGGGCCTGAAGGCGCTCGCCAAGGAACTCAACGTGCCCATCCTCGCCCTGTCACAGCTTTCGCGCCAGGTGGAAAGCCGAGACGACAAGCGGCCGCAGCTATCGGACCTGCGCGAATCCGGCTCGATCGAGCAGGACGCCGACGTGGTCATGTTCGTGTTCCGCGAGGAGTATTACGTCTCGCGGCGCGAGCCGACGGAGGGAACGCCCGAGCATCTTCAGTGGCAGGAGGAAATGGAGCGCGTCCACGGCCTTGCCGAATGCATCATCGGCAAGCAGCGCCACGGTCCGACCGGCACGGTGAAGCTGCAGTTCCAGGCGGATGTGACAAGGTTCTCGGACCTAGATCAGATTCACTCGGGGGAGTTTGAGTAGGACGTTTTAGTTACGTCAGCAATTCAGTTTGTTGCTTGGGTTTGTTGCTTACGCGTTGGCCGAAAGCTTCACATCGAGAGAACTGAATGTCTTTAGAGCAAATTCACCTCAGAAAACTTCTGCAGATTTTCTACGCCCCAAACAATAAACGCATAAGCATCCTCCGAGCAGACATACGGCAAGAAATCTCAAAAGGCGCAGGTCTTAACGGGGATGGTGGAGACTTCCACACTGCGTTCTGGAGCGGTGCGAAACGGCACGCTCTTGGAACCGCAGATTTGCGCGCCCTCACGGAAGTTTATATCGAGCGAAGCCGTCAGCGAAGACGCCTATACCCGCTGTTGAGAGACGGATTTCTTCTATGGTGGGACGAAAAGCGTCGATGGAGGAATGAGCCGTTCGAAGCAATACTCCCGAGCCCCCACGGGCGCTTTATCTTTGAAGAGCTAGCAGCAACCGTAAAAGTAGAAAACCTACTTTCACTGGAAGGTGGTGATCATTCAAACCGCCTGATTTATCCATACTTCGCGGAGGAGCCACTGCTTTCAGCAGAAGCCGCTCGCTTGGGACTGTGGCTGATGAGCGTGGCGCTCCCCCATCGCAACGCAGAGGAAATGCGCATCCTAGATGTTATCCGCGGCACATCATTCGGTATTGCCGATGTTCCATTTCTAGGAAATGAGGAATCTATTTTCCTTCAGAAGTACGAAGCGACTCTCGCCGAGTGGCGAAGGCTGAGAGAAGAGTATGACTAGTCACGTCCGCTCTCTTCCCAATTTAAAGCCCAGGCACGGAATTATTGTGGGCAAAGCGTCAAAATCTCGACGCCCGCTTATGGTGCACTTGGAAGATCAAAACCGGGTGCCGCGTCGAGACCCCGCCCCCAAAATGGACGTCGCAGTTGCGGGCGCGTCGCTTTAGCTTGCGGCGCAGGCGAGCGGCATATCGAGGCAGCGCTCCGGCGGGAGGGTGATGGTGACCGTGGTGCCGCGGCCGGATTCGCTCGTTATGCCGAAGTGGCCGCCATGTTGCGCGGTGAGGGCCTGGACGATGGGGAGGCCGAGGCCGAGGCCTTCATATTTCCGGCTGAATTGATCCTCGAGTTGGCCGAAGCGCGACAGCGCCTTTGGAATGTCCTCCCGCGCGATGCCGATGCCTGTATCCGCGACGGAGATGGCATAGCCCTCCGGCCCGGCGGCGAGGCGCACTGTGACGGAGCCACCCTCGACATTGAACTTGATGGCATTGCCGACAAGATTCGTGACGATCTGGCGGATCTTGCGTTCGTCGGCCATGACGGGCGGAAGCGAGGCGGGTGCCTCGACGCGGCAGGCGACGCCTGCCTTTTCCGCCTTCTGGCGCATCGTATCGAGCACCTGCTGCGCGACACACTCGATGCGAACATCTCCCTCATTGAGCGCGTCGGTGCCGGACTCGACACGGGAGATGTCGAGAATGTCGCTCACGAGATCGAGAAGATGCGCACCGCTCTCGTTGATGTCCTTTGCATAGTCCGCATATTTGCCGTGGCCCAGGGGCCCGAACATTTCAAGCTTCATGGTTTCCGAGAAACCGATGATCGCATTGAGCGGCGTACGCAGCTCATGGCTCATGGTGGCGAGGAATTCGGACTTCGCTTGCGAGGCCTGCTCGGCAAGACGCAGCGCGCGGGAAAGTTCGGCGGCGCGCGCTTCCAGAGCCTCGTGGCTTTCGACAAGATTGCGGTGGAGCGCATTGCGCTCGCTTTCGACGCGCCGGTAGTTCAGCACGAAGGCGCGGATATGGAGCGTGGTGACGAAGACCACGAGCAGGTTCGACAGCTCCATCGAGGAGCCGATGATCTTCATGCTCGAAAGGAGTTCATAGGCGATATAGGCGAGTCCTGCGAGGAGCACGGCAAGCGCGTCGCGTCGCGGTGCGTTTTCGACAATGAGCGCGCGGAGAATTGTGCCGCCGACCGAAAGCGCGATCAGCGCCCAGAGAATCTGGAAGGGCTCGCGCAGCAGTGTGATCGTGCCGGGCGCCATGAATGGAGCGGCGAAAAGCGCAAAGGCGCAAAAGGCCGCGGAGACCGCATAGATCAGCTTGTCGATCCAGAGCACGCGGCCATCGCGGAAGAGGTAGCAGATGAAGGCGTAATAGGCAGGCGCGATGAGGAAGAGGGAGAAATATTCGAGATCGTATTTCCGGGCCTCCGGAAAATTCGGCAGATAGTCCCAGATGAGATTGCTGACGAGAAAGACGCGGAGCGCCGAGGCGGCGGAGAGCGCGGCGAAGATGATGTGGCCGCCCGGATGATCGGTGGAGCGGCCGACGACGATAGCGGCGATGGCGACGAGGAAGAGAACCATCGCCAGCGCGGTGGGCAGCGCGCTTGCGCGGCGCTGCATCGAATCCATTTCCTGCAGATATCCTACGGAGGGGACATCCACGATGCCGCCCTGTTTGTGGACGTAATTGGCGAGTTGCACGACGAGGCGGAAGCTCCGCATGTCATGCGGCAGGGCGATGACGGGTGCCGTCGGGTTCACGGCGGTGAGGCTTTCGGCTTCTGCCGGGTCGCCGTTCTGGTGGAGGAGCCGCGTCTGCACGCCATCGGGGCCGTAGGTCACCGCATAGATGGCATAGATCGAACGCGTGGTGCCCATCGACAGCGCGAGGAACTGCGGCGTGTGCGGCAGGGCGAGATCGAGGCAATAGGTGGCGGCGCCATGGCCTGTGGTCACATCTGTGGTGAGCGCGGGGCCCCATATGTCGGGAAGGGAAATGCGCTCCGGCTGCGGGGCTCCCGGGGGTGCGGCGCAGGCGGACGCGAAATCCGATGGCGACATGATGGCGCCGCGATAGACCGTCCAGCCATTTGCGAGGGAGAGACTGCCGGTGTTCGCGAATTCGACCGAGACCGCGCCCCGGCCCGCATCGCGCGACACAGCGGGGCCCGCCACGACCATGGCCGCAGCAGCGATGAGAAGCAAGGCGGCAAGATGCCTGCCTCTCACATATCCCCGCAATGAACCGAACATCCCGGTTTTCTCCCGTCCTTCTTCAAATATGGGAAAAAACTCTTAAGGAGTTCTCTAGCTGGCGGCGCAGACGGGGGTTAACCATGAAAATCGCTATGCGGTTTCCCCTGCGGCGCGATCCGCTATGATCGCGGCCGTTCCTCTCAGATTCACAAGCGAGCACCATCATCCATAGCGTTTCAGACATGGCGGCCGCGGGGGGCATTCTCACCGTGGACCTCGGCGCGGTAGCGGCGAATTACGCGCTGATCCGGCGCGAGGCGGCCGGCGCCGAAGTTTCCGCCGTGGTGAAGGCCGATGCCTATGGGCTCGGCATGGGGCCGGTGGCGCGGCGGCTGGCGGCCGAGGGCTGCCGGACCTTCTTCGTGGCGGATGCCCGCGAAGGAACGAGCCTGCGCGCCCTGCTGCCGCAGGGCGATATTTATGTGCTGAACGGGCTTTTCCCCGGCGCGGCGGCGCCACTCGCTCAGGCAGCGCTCCGGCCCGTGCTCGCCTCGCTCGCCGAACTCGCCGAATGGCAGGCGGCCGGTGCCCCCTTCCCCGCCGCCCTCCATTTCGACACGGGCATGAATCGGCTCGGCATGGGCGAGGCGGAGGCCGAGGCGCTGGCGCAGGACCCTTCGCTCACGGCGGGGGTCGAGGTTTCGCTGATCCTCAGCCATCTCGCCTGTTCGGACGAGGCGGCGCATCCGCGCAACGGCGAGCAGCTTCACCGATTCAGGGCGCTCCTCACGCGGCTCCAGCCTCATTTTCCGAAGGCGAAGGCTAGCCTCTCCAATTCCGGCGGCATCTTTCTCGGGCCCGACTACCATTTCGACATGGTGCGGCCCGGGGTGAGCCTATATGGGGGTAATCCCTTCACGGGGCGGCCCCATCCCTTCCGCCCCGTGGTGACCGCGCAGGCCCGGGTACTCGCCGTGCGCGAGGTCGCGCCCGGCGACAGCGTGGGCTACGGTGCAACGTGGAAGGCGGCGCGAAAAGCGCGGATCGCCGTGCTCGCCGCCGGCTATGCAGACGGGTTTTTCCGCTCCCTCTCTTCGGACTTGCCGGGCGGTATTTCGGGGGGCGAATCGGGCGGGCGCGTCTACATTGGGGGTGGGATGGCGCCCGTGGCAGGCCGCGTCTCCATGGACATGGCGATGGCCGATGTGAGCAACCTGCCCGAAGGCGCCGTGAAGCGTGGCGACATGGCGGAGCTTATCGGCCCCCATATCAGCGTGGACGAGGTGGGGCTTCGGGCCGGCACGCTCGGCTATGAAATTCTGACGGCACTGGGCGCGAGATATATGCGGCGATACATCGAAGACGGCAAAGAGAGCGCGGCGGAGAACGGGGGCGAGGCGTGAACGTATTTGCGATCATCGGGCGGGTGGTGCTTGCCACGCTCGCCGAAATCGGCGCGCTGTCGCGTTTCACGTGGAACGCTGTCAGTCATATCCTCCGGCCGCCCTTCTTCTGGCGCCTGATCGCGCAACAGATGCTCCGGATCGGCTATTTCTCGCTGCCGGTGGTGGCGCTGACGGCCTTTTTCACCGGCGGCGCGCTGGCGCTGCAAATCTACTACGGCGGCAATTCCCTCAATTCGGAAGCGATCGTGGCGACGATCGTCGCACTCGGTATCACGCGGGAACTCGGGCCCGTACTTGGCGGGTTGATGGTGGCCGGGCGCGTTTCGGCTGCCATCGCCGCCGAGCTCGGCACGATGCGGGTGACGGAGCAGATCGACGCGCTGACCACGCTGTCGACGAACCCCTACAAGTATCTCGTGGTACCGCGCGTCGTCGCGGCGGTGATCACGCTGCCTGCCCTCGTCTTCATCGCCGACATCATCGGCGTCATGGGCGGCTTCGTGGTGGGCACGCAGGCGCTCGACTTCAACGCCGGCATCTATGTCAAGAACACGGTGGACTTCCTCAAGTTCGACGACGTGATGTCCGGCCTCATCAAGGCCGGCGTGTTCGGCTTCATCATTGCCGTCATGGGCTGCTTCCACGGCTTCAACTCGAAGGGCGGCGCGCAGGGCGTGGGCCGCGCGACGACGAACGCGGTCGTGACGGCCTCGATCCTGATCCTTGCAGCGAACTACGTCATGACATCGCTGCTGTTTGCGAATTGAGGACGGACATGAGCGACGCAAAGATCGAACTCAGGAACGTTCACAAGCGCTTCGGCAAGAAGGTCGTGCTGGACGGCATCAATCTGACTGTGCCGAAGGGTGAGTCCCTCGTCGTCATCGGCGGGTCGGGCACCGGCAAGTCGGTGATGATCAAATGCGTGCTCGGCATCATCCGGCCGGACAGCGGCGAAATCTTCGTCGACGGCAAGAATGTGCTCAAGATGGATTCGGGCGAGCGCGAGAAGACCTTGCGCAAGTTCGGCATGCTGTTTCAGGGCGCGGCGCTGTTCGACAGTCTGCCCGTCTGGGAGAATGTGGCCTTCGGGCTCATTCAGGGCCGCAAGATGCCGCGGAAAAAGGCGAAGGACATCGCAGTCGAAAAGCTCGCCAAGGTCGGGCTCGGCGCGGAAGTGGGCGAGCTTTATCCAGCAGAGCTTTCGGGCGGCATGCAGAAGCGCGTCGGCCTTGCCCGCGCCATTGCGACTGAGCCCGAGATCATCTTCTTCGACGAGCCGACGACAGGCCTCGACCCGATCATGGCCGACGTCATCAACGATCTCATCGTGGACAGCGTGAAAGATCTCGGCGCGACGACGCTCTCGATCACGCATGACATGGCGAGCGTGCGCAAGATCGCCGACCGCGTCGCCATGATCTACAAGGGCAGGATCATCTGGTCGGGCACGCGCGCGGAAGTGGACAATAGCGGCAACGATTACGTCGACCAGTTCATTCACGGCCGCGCGGAAGGACCGATCCAGATGGAAGTGCTGAAGCCTTAGCAAGGACGGCACTTCTCTCTTCGCCGTCATGACCCGCTTTATGCGGGTCATCCACGTCTTGAAAGGAATTTCATAAAAAGACGTGGATGGCCCGGACTAGCCGGGCCATGACGAATTAATTGAGGAATTGAACACCCCATGGCCCGCCCTTCCCGCACATTCGTCTGCCAGTCCTGCGGCGCGGTGACGCCGCGCTGGGCGGGACGCTGCGAGAGCTGTGGCGAGTGGAACACGATCGTCGAGGAAGCGGGAACGGCGGGCGGCATCGGCGCCGGGCCCGCCGCGAAGGCGCTCAAGGGCAAGGGCCGCAAAATCGAACTCGTGTCGATGAGCGGCGAAAGCGCCGAGCCGCCGCGCTATGTGACCGGACTTGGCGAATTCGACCGGGTGACAGGCGGCGGCCTCGTGCCGGGCTCAGCGCTCCTGATCGGCGGCGATCCGGGCATCGGCAAGTCGACGCTGCTTCTGCAGGTGATGGCAGCGCTCGCGGGGCGCGGCCACTCTGTCGTCTATATCTCGGGCGAAGAAGCGATTGCACAGGTCAGGATGCGGGCGCGCAGGCTCGGTCTAGCGGAGGCGCCGGTGGAGCTTGGCGCGGAGACGAACCTCAAGGACATCATAGGCACGCTTGAAGGCGGCAAGGCGCCGGACGCGGTCGTGATCGACTCGATCCAGACCATGTGGACGGATACGCTGGACTCGGCCCCCGGCACGGTGGCGCAGGTGCGCGCCTCGGCGCAGGAACTGGTGCGCTTTGCCAAGAAGACCAATACCGCGATCATTCTGGTCGGCCATGTGACCAAGGAAGGGCAGATTGCGGGGCCACGCGTCGTCGAACACATGGTCGATGCGGTCATCTATTTCGAAGGCGAGCGCGGGCATCAGTTCCGCATCCTGCGCGCGGTGAAAAACCGCTTCGGCCCGGCGAACGAGATCGGCGTCTTCGAGATGGGCGAAAAGGGGCTTGCCGAAGTGCCGAACCCCTCTGCCCTGTTCCTCGGCGAGCGCGACGGGGGAACCAGCGGTTCGGCTGTGTTCGCCGGGATCGAGGGAACGCGGCCGGTGCTTGTGGAAATCCAGGCGCTGACGGCGCAGAGCACGCTCGGCACGCCGCGCCGCGCCGTGGTCGGCTGGGACAGCGGGCGGCTTTCGATGGTGCTGGCGGTGCTGGAGGCCCGATGCGGGCTGTCACTGGCAGGACAGGACGTCTATCTCAATGTGGCCGGCGGCCTGCGAATCAACGAGCCGGCGGCGGACCTGGCCGTGGCGGCGGCGCTCATCTCCTCTATCACCGGAACGCCCTTGCCGCCCGATTGCGTGATTTTCGGGGAAATCAGCCTTTCGGGCGCGATCCGCCCCGTGAGCCAGATGGATGCGCGGCTGAAAGAGGCGGAAAAGCTCGGCTTTTCGCGGGCGATCCTGCCGGCCGGCGCGGCCCGGACGAGGGGCTCGGCAGCGCTCGGATTCACGGAAATTTCGGACCTTGCGGGGTTAATTGCCCATCTTGCGGCCGGGGGCGGCCAGGGCGCCGGGGGAAAGCGCAAGGCCGAACTGTGATAGGCTTTGTAAAGCAAAGGGGGTAAGTGGTTTTGACCCTGTTCGACATCATCGTGATCGGCGTGCTGCTCGTGTCGAGCATGCTGGCGATGCTGAGGGGCTTCACCAGCGAGGTTCTGTCGATTCTCGCCTGGGTGGCGGGTGCCCTTGCGGCGCTGTGGTTGTTTCCCTATCTAACGCCTGTATTGGCCGGTGTGATTTCGCCGTCCTGGCTGGCAGCTGCAGTTGCGGCGATCGGCATATTCATTGTCGGCTATGCGCTGACGGCGGCCTTTACCGCACGGTGGACCGGCGGGCTCCTCGACCTCCATGAGCGGGCGGAGCTTCTGGACCGGACGCTCGGCTTCATTTTCGGCTTGGCGCGCGGCTTGCTGATAGTGACCGTCGCCTATCTCTTCTTCGCCTGGCTCGTGCCGAACCCGGCCGACCAACCGGACTGGATCCGAAACGCCAAGACAAGACCGACTGTCGAGGACACCGCCGCATTCCTGTTCTCGCTGGCGCCTCAGCCGGCAAGCGGAACGACAAGCCGCACAAGCCCGCCGTCCCAAGGCGGGCAACCGCGGCAGCAAGCCGCACCGCCGCCTGCGGAAACCCAGCGGCCAGCGCCGGATTCGGGCGCTGACAGAGGTAATGGAGCGGGGTATAACCCGTCCGAACGACGGGGGCTCGACCGCCTGTTCGAGAATACCGGGGAGTAGATGCCTGATTATTCCGGAGTTTCAGGAATGCAAGACCAGATGCAGCTCGACCTCCCCATGACGGCCCCCGGGCCGCAAAACGCCCGAAAACCGGACGCCGCCCCCTTCTCCCTGACAGAAGACGAACTTCATGGCGACAAGCTGCGCGAGGAATGCGGCGTATTCGGCATTTTCGGCCATCCGGATGCGGCGGCGCTGACGGCGCTCGGCCTTCACGCGCTTCAGCATCGCGGACAGGAAGCAGCAGGTATCGTCGCCTATGACGGCGAGCATTTCCATTCTGAACGGCGGCTCGGCCTTGTCGGCGACCACTTCTCCTCCGCCAAGATGATCGACCGGCTGAAGGGCGAAATGGCGATCGGCCATGTGCGCTATTCGACAACCGGAGAGACGATCCTCCGGAACGTGCAGCCGCTCTTCGCCGACCTCTGGGGCGGCGGTTTCGCAGTGGCGCATAACGGCAATCTGACCAATGCAATTACGCTGCGGAACGAACTGGTGCGCGATGGCGCGATCTTTCAGTCGACCTCCGACACGGAGACGATCCTGCAGCTCGTCGCGCGGAGCCGGAAGCCGCGTGTCATGGAGCGCTTCGTCGATGCGCTCGGCCAGATTCAGGGCGCCTATGCGCTGGTGGCGCTGACCAACAAGAAGCTGATCGGCGCGCGCGACCCGCTCGGCATCCGGCCGCTCGTCATCGGCAAGCTTGCGGGCGCGCCGATCTTCTGTTCGGAAACGGTGGCGCTCGACATTATCGGTGCGGAATTCGTGCGCGAAGTCGAACCCGGTGAAGTCGTGCAATGCACGCGCGAGAACGGCGAGATCAAGATCGAGTCGCTTCGCCCCTTCCCCATCCAGCCGGTGCGGCCCTGCGTTTTCGAATATATCTATTTCGCGCGGCCGGACAGCGTGGTCGCCGGCAAGAGCGTCTATAACGTTCGCAAGCGGCTCGGCCAGGAACTCGCACGCGAGTCAGGCGTGGAGGCCGATGTCGTGATCCCCGTGCCGGACTCCGGCGTGCCGGCGGCTATCGGCTATGCGGCAGAATCGGGCGTACCCTTCGAACTCGGCATCATCCGCAACCATTACGTGGGGCGGACCTTCATCGAGCCGACGCAACATATCCGCCAGCTCGGCGTGAAGCTGAAGCACAATGCGAACCGCGCCATCGTGGAAGGCAAGCGCATCATCCTTGTCGATGACAGCGTGGTGCGCGGCACGACCTCGATCAAGATCGTTAAGATGATGTACGAGGCGGGCGCCAAGGAAGTTCACATGCGGATCGCGAGCCCGCCGATCACGCATCCCGACTTCTACGGCATCGACACGCCGGAGCGCGAGCAGCTGCTCGCCGCAAATTACGACCTCGAAGGCATGCGCGACTATATCGGTGTGGACAGCCTTGCCTTCATCTCGGTGGACGGGCTCTATCGGGCGATGGGCTTCAACCATCGCGATGCCGACTGCCCGCAGCTCACCGACCATTGTTTCACCGGCGAATATCCGACGCCGCTCACCGACCGGGATGGCGAGCAACGCACGAGGCAGCTCTCGCTGCTGGCGGAAATCGCCTGAACCTTCAAGTAGAACCGGAACTCGACATGACGGGACGTTTGCAGGACCGCATTGCGGTCATTACCGGCGCATCGCGCGGCATCGGGCGCGCCGTGGCGCTCGGCATGGCGGCAGAGGGAGCGCATGTGGTTCTCGTTGCGCGCACCGTGGGCGGGCTCGAGGAAGTCGACGATGAAATCCGCAAGGTCGGCGGCAAGGCGACGCTGGTGCCGCTCGACCTGACCGACTTTGCCGGCATCGACCGGCTCGGCGCGACCATCTTCGAGCGCTGGGGCAAGCTCGATATTCTGGTCGGCAATGCAGGCCTCCTCGGCACGCTGACGCCAGTTTCGCATATGGACCCGAAGGACTGGGACAAGACGCTTGCCGTCAACGTCACCGCCAACTACCGCCTGATCCGATCCTTCGAGCCGCTGCTGAAGCGCTCCGACGCCGGGCGCGCGATTTTCGTCACCTCAGGCGCCGCGCAGAAGTGCAAGCCTTTCTGGGGCGGCTATTCCGTAACGAAGGCAGCGCTCGATGCGATGATCAAGACTTGGGCGGCGGAACTGGAAAAGACCTCCGTTCGCGCGAACCTGCTTTCGCCGGGGCCCACGCGCACCGCCATGCGGAAGAAAGCGATGCCGGGCGAAGACCCGACGACGCTGACGAAGCCCGCCGAACTCGTTCCGCTATTCATCGAACTCGCCCTGCCCTCCTGCACGCGGCACGGCGAGATCGTCGAATATCAGAAGGCCAAGGCGAAGAGCGCCTGACGTCATTCCATTCCGAGCCGGGCTCCTTCCCCCCCGATCCGCCATGAGATTCAATTTTCCCGCGCTTTTGAGCGTCGTTCCGAACCTCGCGCCTGTAAGCGGGCGCGAGCGGCTGCGTGTTTCCATCGGCGTCATGCTCGGCTTGTTGTTGACGGGCACCGTATCGGCAGCGGCGATTGGACTGGGGACGGGACTGCCTCTGCTCATCGCGCCGATGGGTGCCTCGGCAATCCTGCTTTTCGCTGTTTCGACAAGCCCGCTCGCACAACCATGGGCAATCGTCGGCGGCAATGCGCTCGCCGCCGCAGTCGGTGTTGCCTGCGCGGATTTCATTCCTTATCCGGTTCTTGCTTGCGCGGTGGCGGCGGGCCTTTCCATCGCACTTATGATGGTGATGCGATGCCTGCATCCGCCGAGCGGTGCCGTTGCGCTGACAGCGGTGCTGGGCGGACCGGAGATTCACGCGCTCGGCTACTGGTTCGTGCTCTGGCCTGTCGTCATCGACTCGCTGGTGATGGTTGTCGTGGCCTATGTCTATAACAACCTGACGGGACGACCCTATCCTCACCGTCCGGCAGAGGGAAAAGATCGCAGCACCGCCGATACGCCGCCGCTGGCGCGGCTCGGCGTTACCGCGCAGGACCTTTCCGATATTCTGAAGGCACATGACCAGGTGATACCGGTCGATCCGGGCGATATCGAGATCCTGCTCAGGGAGGCGGAGATGGTCGCCTACGAGCGCCGCTCGGGCGGGATTACCTGTGGCGCAGCTATGTCGCGCGATGTGGCGACGATTTTCCCCGACACGCCGCTCGAAGAGGCGCTGAGGCTGCTGCGCAAGCACCGTATCAAAGCGCTCCCTGTCGTGGACAGCGAACGCCGGTTGATCGGAATCCTCACGCAGACCGATCTCGTCGATCAGGCAGCATCGCTCCGTGCGGGGCTGCAGGCAGGATTTGTTGCGCTGTTCCGCCGCCATGGCGGCCGCGCCGTGGCCGGCGACATCATGAGTGCGCCGGTGCTGACGGCGACGCCTGACATGCCGATCGGCAGACTTATCCCGATCATGAGCGATGCCGGTCACCATCACCTGCCGGTGGTGGACGAGGAGGGCAAGCTCGCCGGCATCGTAACGCAGACGGATGTGATCGGCGCGCTCTTCGCCGCGGAAGAGCGCGCCGACAGGTCGGTCGCCTAGAAAGCCGCAGGCGTCAGCCCCGCATTATCGCCCTGAGCCCCAGGAACAGCGGAAACTCCTGCCGGGCGAGGCGCTTCGCTCTCGTCTCGCTTTCCGGTGCGCCGAAATGTGCGCCGGGTACTTCCCGCATTGCATCGATCGCAAAGTCATTTGCACTCAATGCCGAGACATAGGCTTCCAGCGGACGATGGTAGCTCCGCGTCACACTTCCCTTGGCCTTGCCATACTCCTGCATCGGAATATCGAGAGGCGTGAGGTAGCGATCCAGACGCCGGTATTGCAAGGCGCGATTCTGGTCCCAGCCCCATCCGCTCTGCCGCGGAATACGGAAGCAGGGATGTGTCATCAGCAGCACCAGGCGGCCACCCGGTTTCAAAGCCCATGCGGCACCTGCGATGGCAGCATCGAGGGGATCGATATCCTGAATGCTAAGAAGGAAGGCCGCGGCATCGAAGGTGGCTCGACCGAGCCGAGCCACATCCGGAAGCCGCGTCGCGTCGCCAACCAGAAAGCGGGCTCCGCCCTTGTGGTGACGGCGCGCATGGGCGATCAGCTTCGGGCTCTTGTCGATGCCCGTGTAGAGCGCGCCCAACCTTGCGACAGCGGGAGCGAGCGCACCGGCGCCGCAACCAATGTCGAGAATGCGTTCTCCGCTTCGAGGAGCAAGCAACGCCGTGAGTGCCGGGATTACCAGCTCACGGTGATGACGGCTCCCTTCGGCGCCGGCCCAACCGAGATACCAGTTTGCGACCGCATCCCAACTGTTGCTAGACGGTCTTTTTGAATTCGAGTTTCGTCCCATGGGGACATGCCTCATCCATGATCTCCGGCTCGCGAAAGATGGAGGGATGACGCGGCACGTCCCGCAGGCGTTCTGCCTTGCGAGCACGATAAAGGCTTCAGGCGCGGCTCAAAGCGCGCACGGAATCAATCGGTGAGGAAAGGTGTTTCCGCGCAGGCCTTCAGCGGCGGGACGCCGCGTCGCCTGCCTGGCGCAAACGAGCCGGAAGGAAGCCTGTCATGGATGTGAGGCATTGCGTTGTCATGTGCGAAACCTAAACCGAAGCGGTCTGCCGAGCAAGATCACGTGCCGTCGCCGCGCCGGAGTGTGACTGGCCGCGAAGATTTTGCGGAGCATTGACCCACAGCGCCTATTGCGGTTCCAGCTTCTGTGTAAACTAGGAATTTCAGCAGGATAGCCGGGGAAATGGAATGTCGGGGACCGAGGCCGGGGTAAACGGGAACGCAATACATGCGCTTCTCGCGAACAGCGGCGAAATGGGGCAGATCATCTCCGCTTTCGACTGGTCCGGGACCGCGCTCGGCCCGATATCCGGTTGGGCACCGGGCTTCCAGTCGACCGTTGCCATGATGCTGCGCTCGCCTGTGCCCATAGCAATCCTTTGGGGTCCCGAAGGGCTCATGATCTACAATGACGGCTATCGCGAAGTCGCGGGGGGACGGCACCCGGACGTTCTCGGGCGTCCGGTTCGCGAAGGCTGGCCTGAAATCGTGGACTTCAACGACAATGTCGTCAGAACCGTCCTTGCCGGCGGATCGCTCTCCTATCGCGATCAGGAGCTGACGCTTCTCCGCAACGGAACGCCGGAGCAGGTCTGGCTCAATCTCGATTACTCGCCCCTTTTCGACGAAGACGGTACGCCCAACGGCGTCATTGCCTTCGTGGCGGAGACGACGCGGCGCGTTCTCGCCGAGCGCGACATCGAGAGAGGTTTCGAGACGCTGAGGCAGATGTTCGAACAAGCTCCGGGCTTCATCGCGATTCTTGTGGGCCCGGAACATCACTTTGCGATGGCCAATGCCGCCTATAAGGAGCTTGTGAACCACCGCGAGGTGCTGGGCCTGCCGCTGCGGGAGGTTCTGCCGGAGGTCATCGACCAGGGTTTCGTGGACATACTCGATGCCGTGCGGCGCAGCGGAGAGCCCTATTTCGGTGAGGGTGTGCGCGTTCTGCTGCGCGCGGATCCCGAGGCGGCCCCGGTCGAGCGGTATCTCGACTTCGTCTTCCAGCCGGTTACCGTGGCGCGAAGCGGCGTCAGCGGAATTTTCGTTCAGGGCCATGACGTCACCGAACAAAAGCTGACCGAAATCGCACTGCGCGAAAGTGAACAGCGCTTCCGCCTTGTTGCTGAAAGTGCGCCCGTCATGCTGTGGATGGGCGATGCGGCGGGAAAATGCGTCTATCTTAACGCCGCGCTTCGCAGCTTCTGGGGATTGAAGCCAGAGGATGTAGAGGGATTCGAGTGGTCGCAAACAGTGCATCCGGAAGATGCCGATGCGCTGTTTCTGCCATTTCAGGCCGCGATGACCGCTCATGCTCCCTTTTCGCTCGAGGTGCGCTTCCGGCGTGCGGATGGACAATACCGGACTGTCAGAACGGATGCGCAGCCCCGTTTCGGCGGTAGCGGAAAATTCGAGGGCATGATCGGGGTCAATGTCGATGTGACCGAGACGCGACGCGCCGAGGAAGCCCTGGAAATGCGTGTGGCCGAAGAAATCGGCAAACGCTCCAGCGCGGAAGCGGCTGTCCGTCAGGCGCAGAAGATGGAAGCCATCGGGAAACTCACCGGCGGCGTCGCGCACGACTTCAATAATCTGTTGCAGATCATTTCGGGTAATCTGCAATTGCTGTCGGATGACGTGACCGGCAATACGCGTGCTGAAAGGCGCCTGGCCAATGCGCTGCAGGGTGTCGAACGCGGTTCGCGGCTCGCGAGCCAGCTTCTCGCCTTCGGGCGCAGACAGGCGCTGGAACCCAAGGTCGTCAATATCGGCCGTCTCGTCACCGGCATGGGCGATATGCTCCGCCGCACGATCGGCGAAAGCGTGGAAGTGGATACGATGGTTGCCGGCGGTCTTTGGAATACGCTGGTCGATCCGGGGCAGCTCGAGAACGCGCTCATCAACCTCGCCATCAATGCACGCGATGCGATGGACGGCACAGGCACGCTGACCATCGAGGTCGGCAATGCGTTTCTCGACGATTCCTATGTGGCCGAGCATGGCGAAATCGAGAGAGGCCAGTATGTCGTGGTGGCGGTGACGGATACAGGCGCCGGAATCTCCCGCGATGTGCTGCCGCTCGTGTTCGAACCCTTCTTCTCCACGAAGCCGCAAGGCAAGGGAACGGGGCTCGGCCTATCGATGGTCTATGGCTTCGTGAAACAGTCGGGCGGGCACGTGAAAATATATAGCGAAGCCGGGCACGGAACGACGGTCAAGCTTTACCTACCACGCGTCGACCAGAGCGAGGATCTGGTGCTCAGGGGACCTGCGGGGCCGGTGACGGGCGGCAGTGAAACCATCCTCGTCGCGGAGGATGACGATGCGGTGCGCTCCACCGTGGTCGAGATATTGAGCGGTCTCGGTTATGCGGTGCTGACGGCGCGGGATGCGGCGAGCGCGCTCAACGTGATCGAAAGCGGAGTGAATATCGACCTGCTCTTCACCGATGTGGTGATGCCGGGACCGTTGAAAAGCCGGGAACTCGCGCGGCAGGCCCGCGAACGCCTGCCGGACATGGCGGTGCTTTTCACCTCCGGGTATACGGAAAACTCCATCGTCCATGGAGGACGGCTCGACAAGGGCGTGGAACTTCTTTCCAAGCCCTATACGCGAGAAGCTCTGGCCCGGAAGATCCGGCAGATGCTGGCGCAGCAAGCTCAGCTGACTGCCGCGGATGGCGCACCGGGGAGCGCCGCTCCTCCGGCCGCGCACAGCCCGTCGGCGAAGACTTCATCCCTCCGCATTCTCCTTGTCGAAGACGATGTGCTGATCCGCATGAGTTCGGCAGAAATGCTCGAAAGTGCTGGCATGATCGTCACCGAAGCGGGAAGCGGCGTCGAGGCGTTGCAAGAATTCCAGTCTGCAAATTTCGACCTTCTCGTAATCGATATCGGCCTGCCCGACATGACGGGAGTGGAACTTGCGCGGCAGATTCGCGCGAGGAACGCCAGCATTCCCATTATTTTCGCAACCGGCCACAGCGAAGTGCCGGAGGCTGAGGAACTGGCGCCTGCGGAATTGCTGATGAAGCCCTACGACATAGAGCAATTGCGGCAGGTCTGTTCCTCGCTGTTTGCGGAAACAGACTAATCCCGCTTCTTCTTCCCGGCGTAGGGGTTCTTGCCCTTGCGCATGAAGAGACGGATGGGCACGCCTGGAAGATCGAAGCTCTCGCGCAGGCCATTCACGAGATAGCGGCGATAGGACGTGGGTACTTCGTCGGCACGGCTTGAGAAAACGGCAAAGGTGGGCGGGCGCGATTTCACCTGCGACATGAACTTCAGGTTGACCGGGCGGCCCTTGGCGGCGGGCGGCTGATGCCGCGAGACGGCGTCTTCAAGCCAGCGGTTGAGACGTGCTGTCGGCACTCGTGCGTTCCAGAGCGTATGGATGCGCTCGATCGCCGGCATGAGCTTGTCCGTACCCTTCCCCGTCAGCGCGGAAAGCTGGACGATGGGAACGCCCCTGATCTGCGGGAGAAGGCGCTCCAGCTCTTCCTTCAGAATACGAAGCACTTCCTGCGGACTCTCCACCTTGTCCCATTTGTTCACGCCGATGATGAGGCCTCTGCCTTCCTGTTCGACGAGATCGGCTATGTGTAGATCCTGCCGCTCGAAAGGCTGTGTCGCGTCGAGCAGGACGACCACGACTTCCGCGAAGCGAATGGCGCGCAACGTATCGGCGACCGACAGTTTCTCGAGCTTCTCGGTCACGCGCGCCCGGCGGCGCATGCCGGCCGTGTCCCAGAGCTTGATGCGGCGGCCGCGCCATTGCCACTCGATGCCGATACTGTCGCGCGTGATGCCGGCTTCCGGGCCCGTCAGCATGCGGTCTTCGCCGAGAAGCTGGTTCACCAGCGTGGACTTGCCGACATTGGGCCGCCCGACAAAAGCGATGCGGAGCGGTGCTTCGAGATCGGGCTCGTAGGGAGCGTCAGGATCGAAAGCGGCATCCGCCTCCTCCGCATCCGCCAGCGCGTCCTCAACGGCCTGCTCGGCATCGTTCTCCTCCAGACCGCGCGCGAATTCCGCGAGCGCATCGTAAAGGTCGGCGAGACCCTCGCCATGTTCGGCGGACAGCGGCAGCGGCGCGCCGAGGCCGAGTTCGAAAGCTTCCATGCGGCCGGCCTGCCCTGCGCCGCCTTCGCATTTGTTGGCGGCGAGGACGACGGGCGTCGGCGACTTACGCAGGATCTGTGCGAAACGCTTGTCGAGCGGCGTCACGCCCGCGCGTGCATCGATCAGGAAAAGGCAGAGGTCGGCTTCTGCAATGGCTAGATCGGTCTGGCGGCGCATGCGCGCTTCAAGGCTGTCGCCCGCGCCTTCCTCAAGACCAGCCGTATCGATAACGGTGAAAGTGAGATCGCCAAGTTGCGCCTCTCCTTCCCGCCGGTCGCGTGTAACGCCCGGCGTGTCGTCCACCAGCGCGAGCTTGCGGCCCACGAGACGGTTGAATAGCGTCGACTTGCCGACATTCGGCCGGCCGACGATGGCAACCTTGAATGACAATTTGCGGCCCTTTTCTGCCGTTCGGTAGCGGCGCGCGCCGTTACTTCAATGCGGTCAGGCGCGCGTCGTCCGTCAGAACATAGACCGTTTCGTTGGCCACGACAGGCGCAATCATCGCACTCCCGGGAATGGACAGGTTTCCGAGAACCTCGCCCGTTTCCGGCGAGAGCATCACCGACTCGCCGCGCGAGGAGACGAGCACCAGGCGTTCGCTGACGAGTACAGGACCCGACCACTCGACCGGATCGCTCCGCTTTTCAGGATTGCGCCACCGCTGCAGCGGCGTGATCCAGCGGATACGGCCGTCGCGGCGGGAAATGGCGAGAACTTCCTGAGTGGAGGTCACCAGGAAGACGAAATCGCCCGCGACCCAGGGTGTCTGCACGCCGCCGATTTCGCGCGTCCAGATGCGCTCGCCGGTGCGCAGGTCGATCGAGACCATGCGGCCCGAATGGCTGATTGCGAAGACGCGATCGCGGTCGATGACCGGCCGGCCCGCAATGTCGTTAAGGGCGCTGAGCGACGTCACCGTGCCGGTGCGGGTGAGCTGGTCTGTCCAGACCGGCGTGCCGTTCTCGACGCGGAGCGCGACGACCTCGCCCGAGGAATAGGGCACGATCGCGACGGAACCTGCGACCGCCGGGCTCGAAGAGGCAAGCACGCCTGCGCTTTCCACGAGGCCGCGATGGCGCCAGAGAACCTCGCCTGTGTCCTGCGAGAAAGTGACTGTCTGATTGTCGGATGTGACGGCGAAAACGCGGCCGCCGCTCGCCGTGGGCGAAGAACGGAACGGATCGCCGATCTTCTGCGTCCAGAGGATATTGCCGCTCGCCGCTTCAAGTGCGTGAGCCGTGCCATAGCCGGTCACGACGAAAAGGCGGCCATTGTCGAAGGCAACGCCGCCGCCGCGGCCGACATCCCGGTTCTCGCCCTCAGGAACGAGGTCCACATCCCAGAGTTTGCGGCCCGAGCCCTGTTCGAAGGCGCCGAGACGCGTGCGCGCATCGAGCACGTAGATGCGGCCATCGGCGATGACGGGTGGCGCAAGAAGCTGCGCGACGCGGCTCGACCCCGAGCCGGCGCTGACGGACCAGACCCGGTTGAGCGGGCCCGGCGCGGCAAGGTGGTAATTCGCATTGGTGGCGCTGCCGCCCGGCTGCGGCCAGCTTTCATTGGTGCGCGGATCGGGAAGGACGACGAGGTCATCGGCGATGGCCGGATCTGCCTCAAGGCGCGCGCCGAGCTCCATGACGGTCAGGCGCTCGCCCGGCAGCACCGTCTTGTCATCCGAGGTGAAGATGCCTGTCACCGTGTCGCAACCCGCAAGCCCCCCCGCCATGAGGGAAAGAAGCGCGATGCGAAGAATGCGTGTCATGTATTTTGCCTCAACGGGATGTCTGTTCATCTTCGCCCTATTCCGCTTCCGCCGGCGGCGAAGCGGGCTCTTCCTGCGCATCCGCCGGTTCTTCCGCCGGAGCGGCATCCGGTACGATCGCCGCCTCGCGAGGTAGATGCGGCGCGGCGAGCGCCTGGATCACATGAGCGCGGTCGCGCAGGCCAGGCGCCGTTGCCTGATCGGCGATGATGAGTTTTGCGTTGGCATCCGCCTCGGCCCATTTGCCTTCGCGAATCGCGGCAAGCGCAAGAAGCTCGAGCGCGTTGGAGCGCCAGGGGGACGTCTCGCGATTTATCGGTGCGACGCGCGCGCGCATGTCGTCGTGGCTCAGCGTGTCGACGAGAAGAAGGCCCGCCTTCACAGTCGCCATGCCCCGGACGATCTCCGGCGCGGCGCTATCGTTCGCGGCGGCCCCGTAGGCGGCGAGCGCGGCATCCCGGTCGCCGGCGGCGAGAGAGCGATCCGCCTCGGCGAGGCGGGCGAGCACGCGGTAGCCTCCGCTCGTTTCGTCCGCGAAGGCCGCAAAGGCGGCAGCCGAGTCCGCAGGCGCGGCCTCGGCCATTTCTGCGACCAGGGCCTCGTAGCGGGCGGAAGCTTCGACGGCGCGCGAATGCGTCCATGCCCGCCAGCCGACAATGGCGGCAACGACGAGAACGATGGCGACCGCAAGGCCGATCACATAGAGCCCGTATTTTTCCCAAAGCTTGGAGAATTGTTCGCGGCGAAGGTCTTCTTCGACTTCGCGAAAGAGATCGGTCACAGGGTTACTCCGCGGACAGTGCTTCAAGGGCGCAAGGGGACGCGCCCGACGGCCTGCCCCCTGCAGGCCGCGTAAAATAGCCCGGCTTCAGGCCTATTGGCAAACAGCGTTGCGGGGCCCGAGGGCCCCGCTGCATCCGGCTCAATTATTTGAGCTGTTTTGCTTTTTCATGCTGTAGGTGTGTTCCGGCGCCGGGAAGCTGCGGTCGCGCACGGCCCGGGCATAGGCCTCGGCCGCCCCGGCGATCTGAGCTCCGAGCGAGGCGAATTCCCGGACGAATTTCGGCGGCTTGGGCGAGAGGCCCAGCATGTCCTCAAGCACAAGAATCTGGCCGTCGCAATGGGGCGAGGCGCCAATCCCAATGGTCGGAATGTCGATCTGGGCCGTGATCTTCGCCGCGAGCGGCTCCGCTACGCCTTCCACAACCACGGCAAAGGCACCGGCTTCCGACACTGCGCGGGCATCGGCCTCGATCGAGGCCCATTCGCTCGCCTCCCGGCCCTGCGCCTTGAAGCCGCCCATGACCTGGACGCTTTGCGGCGTGAGGCCGATATGGGCCATGACGGGGATGCCGCGATCCACGAGGTAACGAATGGTGGGCGCAAGGCGGGCCCCGCCCTCCATCTTCACGGCGGTGCAGCCGGTTTCCTTGATGACGCGGCAGGCATTGCGGAAGGCCGCTTCCGGGCTTTCCTCATAGGAACCGAAGGGCATGTCCACGACCACAAGGGCGCGGTCCGTGCCGCGGACCACGGCGGCACCATGCGCGATCATCATGTCGAGGGTCACGCCGAGCGTCGTCTCCATGCCGTACATGACCATGCCGAGGCTGTCGCCCACGAGCAGGAAATCGACGTAAGGGTCGACATAGCGGGCGGTATGGGCGTGATAGGCAGTGAGCGAGACGATGGGCTCCGCACCCTTGCGGGCGCGGATTTCAGGCACAGTGATACGCTTGATCTTCGGCTGCACGGACATTCGGATCTTCCCTGTCAGGCGACGCGCCTTACTCGGCCACTATATGGGGCCATGCGCGGGGTTTTGCGAGTACGGCCGGATGCCGCTTCGAAAAGGGCATACGAAACAAGCCCTTAGGCGCCTCCCGGCGCCTTTCCCGATCCTTATGGGCGGACCCTACAAAAAAGCGCGCCGAAGCGCAATCAAAGGCCGGGGCTGGGTGCAGCCGCTGTCGCCTCGCCTTCATGCCCACCGGCCAAGCCGACAATCTCGCGATAGGCGACGGAAAGCA
Organism: Parvibaculum sp.; assembly: GCA_019635955.1. Taxonomy (GTDB): domain Bacteria; phylum Pseudomonadota; class Alphaproteobacteria; order Parvibaculales; family Parvibaculaceae; genus Parvibaculum. The sequence goes on along the minus strand of JAHBYL010000036.1, from coordinate 2,886 downwards.
GCGCGACCTCGACCATCAGCAGATAGAGAAAGAATGGCAATCCCAGGATGAAGAAGGCCACGAATCCAGCTGCACCTGCCAGTTTGCCGTACTCGCCGGGGGAGAAGCCGGAGACAACCGCGCAAACCACGGCGAGAGTGAAGGTGAGCGCAACATCCAGACCGTGAACGACAAAACCGCAAAGGACAAGTCGCCATGTATTTCCATGCGCCGCGATGAATGCGTGGAAAACACCCGCATGACCTCCGACCGCAGCAGCCGGCAATGCCAGAAGAACTCGCACGGAAACAACCGATACAAGCACACCCGCAAAATTCGTGAATATTTGTCCCGCGAGCCATACATGGTTTTCCGTTCGCGGATTCTGCAACAGGAATTCGACAAGCAGTGATAACAACCAATAACCCGGGACAATGATGATGCCGATTGTCAGAATGAGAATGACGAGACTGATCTTTATTGTCGTCCAGATATACTCTCCGTACACGACGTCTCGTGGGTCATCAGCCCCGTCTTCCAGCAAAACAAACCTGTGCAACTTCACCGCGAGGATGGCCGACGCAACCCATATCAGTGCAACGCCAGCCCAGAATTCAGGACTGCTCATTCTCGGAATGAATATTGCGAAAGGGTTCTCTCCCCTCTCGCCGGGAATGCCCAAACCAAGAACGGTGGCAATGTTGTCAACGCCTGCGCGATAGGCCGACCAGACATATAGCCCGATCCCCATACCGAGGATTGCGACAAGCCCCGACGCAGCAGAAAGAAATGACCAGTAATATCCGGTCGCGATCGCAATAACTTCCCGAAGCGTTTGAAAGACAGGAAGTTTTCGTGGCGCTCGCGGGATCAAGTTCATCCTGCTCAGGCCCCTGCCGGCAGCTCAATGGCAGGGCTTGCCTGTGGCTCACCAAAGCCCGGCAGGCCGACGATCTCGCGATAGGCGACGGAGAGCATGGTGATCGAGAGCATCGAAAGATAGAGGGTCAATGGCATGTTGATGAGAGCGGCAAGGAGCGTCGGCGACAGCCCCCCTATTTCCAGTCCCATCACGAATTCCGCGGCAAATCCATACAGCACGCTGATCGGGAGCATGGCCAGAAGGATGAGCGTATTAAACCCGACAAGGCGCCACGTATTGCCTCGCGTCCGGTCGATCATGTCTTCGATACCGCCTTTGCCGCCGATGGACGCGTCCGGCAAGGCCAGACTCATCCTCATTAAAAGACCCGTTGCGATGACGTATCCGGCGGCAATCGCCGCAGCAGCCGATATGCCTGCGGGAGACAAGAGCGCTCCCTCCTCAAGCCCCGGGATTTTTTGCGCCAACCAGACAATTCCCGCTACCGCAATCCCCATAGGGATCAGGAAAAACAGGAATGCCAATGCTATTTTAATGACGGAGATGACATAGCGCATGTCTTCCCACCGCAGAAGCGATGAAGTTTTCTCCCCGTAAAGTACGAAGCGGTGCCAGCTGACGATGGCCGGAACGTAAATGAGGTAGCTGGCGAGAACCGCCAGACCGAACATGATCGCTCTTGATCTCTTGTCCTCTTCGGCAAGAGCGTCCGTCTCGTCAAGCCCGGTTTCTTCAGGCAGTTCGATGGAAAGCGTCCACCGGACCAGCTCCGGATCGTCGACCCAAAAGGCAGCAGCAGCGAAAACGCCGAAGCTCAACGCGACGGGAACGAGCGCGATACGAAGCAATTCGAAGAAATGCCGCGTGACACCGGCAAAGACTTCACCGACGGAGCGGAAAACAGGCAGCTTCCTCATCGCACCCCCCAATGCTTCCGAAACGCTGTTGCCTAGACCGCGGCGGGTTCTGCCTCAGGGGTACCCGGCAGGCCGACGATCTCGCGATAGGCGACGGAGAGCGAGGTGACGCCGATCATGGATGTGAAGAGCTGCAGCGGAATGTTGAGCAGAACCGAGATCCCCAACAACATCTGGATGTCGTCCAGGGTCCGTTCGATTGGAAGCAGGCCAAGAACCAAGCCGTAGATCAAGCTGATCAAAAACAGGCCCAGGGTTATGAGGACATGGTAACCGATCAGGCGCCAGCTATTGCCCTTCGACCGATCGAACATTGTTCCTAAAGACCCCTCGCCGCCCACTGCGGAATCCGGCAGCGCAAGAGAAATCCGGGCGATGAGCATGAGAAGCAGGAAGAAGAGTACGAAAATCGCGATGCCGCCAACGAGGGTCAGCGCTCCGGGCGCCAACATTCCGAATCCAGCAACAACCGCCATCGCGCCCCACACCGGAATCGCAGCGAAAAACATGGCGAAGGAAAGCTTCAGGATCACCATGAAATAGCCGAGATCGAGACCGCCACCGAGCGATGGTGTGCCGGCGCCGGGCTTTTCACCAAACAGAACGAAGCGATGCCAGCGGACGGCCGCCGCAGCAAAGAGTCCCAGATAAAGCAGAAAGAAAACCAGTATTCCCACGAGAGTGACAAATGTGAATGGTGGCGGAGTTGGCACACTCTGCGGATCGGCCATCCCGCCAAGCATCTGCATGTACCACTCGCCCAATGCCGATTGCATCAAGATGAAGATGCCTGCGGCCGCGAGCGCCACCATCAGCAGCAGTGGGAGCGCGGCGGCACGCACAAGCTCGAAGAAGTGGCGCGTGACGCCGGAGAATACTTCGCCTACGGAACGAAAGACCGGCAGTTTGCGCATATGTGCCCCCTGTGAGAATCAGGCGGCACCCCCATGCCGCAACGAGGGGTTTACCCTAGCCGCTCAAACGCCATCCGCCAACGGATAATGCGGGGTCAGAATGTAGGGTCGATATGGGGCTCGGATTCGCGGGGGACGCTGCCGGGCGGTCCGACGAGTTCGCGATAGGCGATCGACAGCACGGCAACATTCA
>JAHBYL010000035.1 GCA_019635955.1 Parvibaculum sp. | reverse complement strand
TAATGATCTCTGTTACCAGGTCGACGTTTTCGACGCTCGCAATGGTTGCCATGCGCCAACGGTACTGGCGGACGCCGCCCTACCCAATCCCTGCATGTCCGGACATCCGATCAGACGAAACGCGGTGTTGTCAGCAAAAACCCAACTAACTAGCTAGACTAGTAAAGATATTGGCTAGTGACTTGGGGGGCGCCGCGTGAGCATCAGGCATTCCAGCGTCGTGGCAGCGCCCATCGCCGACGTGTTCGCGTGGCACGGCAGGCCCGGGGCGTTCACTCGGCTTGCACCACCATGGCAGCCGATATCCCTTCGAACCGAGGCCGATTCACTCGAGAACGGTACAGCGGTTCTGCAACTGCCTGGCGGGCTGTCCTGGGTGTCCAGGCATGACCCGGAAGGTTACTCGCCGCCGCACCGTTTCGTCGATGAAGTCGCATCTACGGGACCAGCCTCGCTTCCTGCCTCGCTCCTGAAATGGAGGCACAGCCACGAGTTCACTGACGTCGGCTCCAATCGAACGCGCGTCACCGATCACGTGACGACCCCAATCGGATCGCGTGCTCTGAGGCCGATGTTTCGTTACCGGCACCGCCAGCTTGCCGACGACCTTGAGGCTCATCGGCAGGCCACAGAATACGGCATGAAACCAATGACCATCGCGGTGACAGGATCCTCCGGCCTCATCGGGTCGGCACTCTGCGCATTCCTCACGACGGGGGGCCACACGGTCATCCGCCTTGTCCGCCGCGAAGCGCGTGGACCTCTGGAACGCGAATGGAATCCCCTGGCTCCGTCTGCGACCCTCCTTGACGGCGTCGACGCAGTGGCACATCTTGCGGGCGCATCGATCGCCGGGCGGTTTACGGAGCGTCACAGACGGGGGATTCGCGACAGCCGAGTCGAGCCAACACGATTGCTCGCCGAGGTGGCAGCGGCATCTCGCTCCGGGCCGAAGGTCTTCGTGTCGGCCTCCGCGATAGGCATCTATGGCACCGATCGCGGCGAGGAGCACCTGTCCGAGAACAGCAGCCACGGTGACGACTTCCTGGCCCGTGTCGTGTCGGACTGGGAGGACGCGACATCGCCTGCACGTGCCGCCGGCATCCGCGTCGCAGCAGTTCGCACCGGCATCGTGCAATCCGCGCAGGGCGGTTCGCTGAAAATCTACCGGCCACTCTTCGCGCTCGGGGTTGGGGGCCGGATAGCCGGCGGACACCAGTGGGTGTCCTGGATCGACATTGACGACCTGCTGGATATTTACTACCGCGCGTTGTTCGACGAACGGGTTGCGGGACCGGTCAACGCGGTCTCTCCTCATCCGGTGAGAAATGCGGAGTATGCGCGAACGCTCGCCCGAGTACTGAGGCGGCCGGCACTCGTGCCCGTGCCCGCACTTGGCCCGCGGATCATCCTCGGCACTGAGGGCTCGCGCAACCTCGTCGAGGGCGGGCAATTCGTGAACCCAGCGGTTCTCGCCGCCATCAACCACACGTTCCGCCGAGAGGACCTGGAAAGCTCGCTTCGGCACCAATTGGGAAGGTACCTCAGATGACACTGCACTCTCGCACGACCGACACGATTCGCCAGTGGGTCGTGTTCGTGAGCCTGATCGTGGCCGTTGTCGGGTCACTCATCGGCTCGGGAGCACTCGGCGGAATCCCCATCCAGGAGGCCGCGGGTGGAGCGTTGAGGGCTGACGCAACGCTCATCGCCCCCGCTGTCCCGGCGTTCTCGATCTGGAGCGTGATCTATCTGGGACTTGCCGGCCTGGCGATCTGGCAATTGCTTCCGGCGCAGCGAGCCAATCCGCGCCAGCGGCAGCTCGGCTATCTCGTCGCGGCATCGCTCGTGCTGAACGCAGCCTGGATCCTGAGCGTGCAGGCAGGACTGCTCGCACTCAGCGTCGCGGTGATTGCGGCACTCGTCGTGGTTCTCGCCCTGGCGTTTCGCAGGAGCGTGGCAACGAGCGGCACGGGATGGATTGAGGCGGTCCTGGTCGACGGGGTCATCGGCCTCTACCTCGGCTGGGTGTGCATCGCGACCGTGGCGAACGTCGCGGCATGGCTCGTGTCGATCGGGTTCGGCGGATGGGGCATTGCACCGGATGTCTGGGCCGTCGCAGTTGTGGCCCTTGCCGGACTCATCGGCGTGGCGCTGGCCATCAAGGGCCGCGGCCGTCTTGCCGTCGCAGCATCGCTGTCCTGGGGACTCGTCTGGGTGGCTGTAGCGCGGCTCACCGGGCCACCGTTTTCGGTGGCCACAGGCAGTGCCGCAATCGCGGCGGTAGCGGCGGTCGTGCTGGTCACCGTCATCTGGCGAGTGCGTTCGGTGCGCGATTCCGGAAGGAGTCCGGAGCCCGAGATCGCCTATCCGAACTTTCCGGAAACGTAGTCCTCCGTCGCCTGCACGGAGGGTCGGGAGAACATCGTCGTCGTGTCGTCGTACTCGATGAGCTTGCCCGGCATGCCGGTACCGGCGATATTGAAGAACGCGGTGCGGTCGGAAACCCTGGACGCCTGCTGCATGTTGTGCGTCACGATCACGATCGTGTAATCCTGCTTGAGTTCCTCGATGAGGTCCTCAATGGCGAGCGTGGAGATCGGGTCGAGTGCGGAACACGGCTCATCCATGAGCAGGACATCGGGCTGAACGGCAATGGCGCGGGCGATGCACAACCGCTGCTGCTGTCCTCCGGACAGGCTGGATCCTGCGCGGTCCAGTCGGTCCTTGACCTCGTTCCAGAGGTTTGCGCCGCGCAGCGAGCTTTCCACGAGCGTGTCGGCGTCATCTTTGGAGAGTCGCCGGTTGTTGAGTTTCACACCGGCGAGCACGTTCTCCTTGATGGACATAGTCGGGAACGGGTTCGGCCGTTGAAAGACCATGCCAACCTGCCTGCGCACGAGCACGGGGTCGACGCCGGGGGCGTAAAGGTTTGCACCGTCGATGAGCACTTCGCCGTCGACGTATGCGCCTGGGATGACCTCATGCATGCGGTTCAGCGTGCGAATGAACGTCGACTTGCCGCAACCGGAGGGGCCGATGAACGCGGTCACGCTGCGCGGTTCGATGTCGAGGGTGACACCCTCGACAGCCTTGAACTTGCCGTAGTACACGTCAAGGTCGGTAACTTCAATGCGTTTTGACACGGGGTTCCTTAGCTCTCAACGGCCCGTTTTGGGGGCGAAGTACTTGGCGATCAGGCGCGCAACCAGGTTGAGCAACATGACGATGAGGATGAGGGTGAGCGCTCCGGCCCACGCGCGTTCGATGTCAGCCTGGGGATCCGTTCCCTGACTGACGTAGTTCGTATAGACGAACACCGGGAGGCTTTGCATCCGCCCCTCGACCAGGTTGTAGTTCAGGTTGTTCGTGAATCCTGCCGCGACCAGCAGCGGAGCGGTCTCACCGATCACCCTGGCAATGGCGAGCATGACACCGGTCGTGATGCCCGCCATCGAGGTGGGGAGCACGATTTTGAGTACGGTCAGCCACTTGGGCACCCCAAGCGCATAGGACGCTTCACGCAATTCGTTGGGCACGAGCCTCAGCATGTCTTCGGAAGAACGCACGACCACCGGGATCATCAGCACGGAGAGGGCGATGGCACCCGCGATGCCCAGCTTCACGCCGGGCCCGAAAACGAGCGTGAAAATCGAGTAGGCGAAGAGTCCGGCGACGATCGAGGGGATGCCGGTCATGACATCCACGAAGAACGTGATGGCCCTGGCGAGCGAGCCGCGCCCGTACTCGACCAGATAGATCGAGGTCAACAGACCGATCGGCACTGAGATGACCGTGGCGGTGAGCGTCATCAGGAGTGTTCCGACAATCGCGTGGACGGCGCCGCCCCCCGCGCCAACGATGTTGCGCATGGAGTTCGTGAAGAACGTGAGGTCGAAGCGCGGCAGGCCATTGATGACGGCGGTGGACAACAGGCTGATGAGCGGCAGCAGGGCGAGAAGGAACGCCCCGCTGACGAGCGCAGTCACTAGCCGGTCCTTGGCCTTGCGAGAACCTTCGATGAGGTAGGAGATCACGTAGATCATGACGGTGTGGATGAGCGCGCCCACCACGACCGCACCAGGGATGTTGTACCCGGCTGTCGGATCTGCGAACCCCAGGAGGAGAAACAGGATAGCGGACATCGCGAGCGAGCCAGCCAGGATCAGCCAGGGCGTCCTCTTGGCGAGCTGGCCGGACGCGTAAGGGTTGCCCAGAGTCTCTGCGCGGGTGAGTGTCATCAGTTCGCTCCGGAGAATTCGCTGCGTCGGGAGATGATCCAGCGGGCGATCATGTTCACGATCAGAGTGATGGCGAACAGGATCAGGCCGGTTGCGATGAGCAGGTTAATGTTCGTGCCGAAAGCCTCTCCAAAGCGCAGCGCGATGTTCGCGGCGATAGTCCCGGGGTTTGCCGAGGTGAGCAACGCGAAGCTGATTCCCCCCGAGGCGGAGAGCACCATGGCGACGGCCATGGTTTCACCGAGTGCGCGCCCCAGCCCGAGCATGGACGCCGACACGATTCCCGGCCGGCCGAAGGGCAACACGGCAGTACGGATCATCTCCCAGCGAGTGGCGCCGAGCGCGAGAGCCGCTTCCTCGTGGAGCACGGGGGTCTGCAGGAACACTTCGCGAGACAGCGCCGTGATGATCGGCAAAATCATGACGGCCAGCACGATCGAGGCGGTGAGAATTGTGCGTCCGGTCCCCGACGCTGGTCCAGCAAACAAGGGGAACCAGCCCAGGTTCTGGGTGAGCCAGGTGTAGAGCGGCTGGACGGCGGGGGCGAGCACGATGCCGCCCCACAGGCCGAACACGACGGATGGTACAGCGGCGAGGAGGTCAATGATGTAGCCGAGACCCTGAGCAAGCCGTCTGGGTGCGTAGTGGGAGATGAAGAGGGCGATACCGATGGACACCGGAATGGCCATGATGAGGGCGAGCGCCGCAGACCACAGAGTTCCGAAGACGAATGGGGCGACGTACGACCAGAATGGCTGGCCGTCCAGAATGGCGATGTCGTGCGGGTCCGTCGTAAAGGCGGGGAGGCTTTCCAGAATCAGGAAACCGGAAACCGCCGCGAGGATGGCCAGAATCAGGGATCCGGCGGTGAGTGCGGTGCGAGAGAAGATCCGATCGCCGAGGCGTTGTGCCGTTCGTGTGCGCGTTGTCTTGCGCGGACGCGGAGCCACAGCCTGGGAAGCCGGCGATGTCATCTACTCGTTATCCCTCTTGATACTTGGTTTCGCGTGGATGTGGAGGTTTTGCTCGCAGTCACGATGGTGACAAGCTCAGTCTGCCCGGTGCCGTGTTCCTGCACAAACAGGGTAGGGCACCGGGCAGACTAAACGGTGTTACTTGATGGAGTCGACCGCGGCCTTCGCCTTGGTGTACAGCGTCTTCGAGATCGCTGCGCTTCCCGCCGACTTCTCGGCCTCTGCCTGACCGGCATCGGAGATGACGTAGTCGAAGTAGGCCTTCACCAGCGTGGCGCTGGCCGGGTCCTTGTACTCGGAGCAGGCGATCAGGTAGCTGACCAGAACGATCGGGTAAACCCCTGCGGCGTCCGACTTGCGATCGATCTCGATGGCGAGGTCGGTGGCACCGCGGCCCGCGACCTGCGGCGATGCATCAATGATTGCCGCAGCGGCCTCGGAGGAGTACGGCACGTACTTGTCGCCGACCTTGACGGACACGGTTCCCAGCGTGCCTGCACGAGATGCGTCCGCGTAACCGATGGTGCCGGTTCCGTTGGTCACGGCGTCAACAACACCGGAGGTCTGCGCCGCAGCCTCTCCGCCGTCGTAGGGCCACACACCATCAGCTTTGGCATCCCAGACCGGGCTGACGGCGGCGAGGTAGTCGGTGAAGTTCTCAGTCGTACCCGAGTCATCCGAGCGGTGCACAGCCGTGATGGCCAGGTCCGGAAGCGTGGCGTCCGGGTTCTCGGCCGCGATCTTCGAGTCGTTCCAGTTGGTGATCGTGCCCTTGAAGATGCCCGCGAGAGTGTCGGGGTCGAGATTCAGGTTCTTGATCCCGTCAAGGTTGAAGATGACGGCGATCGGGGAGATGTACGCCGGGATCTCAACGATTCCGGTTCCCGCAACGCAACCCGCGAAGTTGTCCGCGGCGATCTCGTCGTCCTTGAATGCGCGGTCGCTGCCGGCAAACACATTGGCGCCGGCGACGAAGTTGTCGCGACCGGTTCCTGAACCAGTGGGGTCATACTCGACGGTGACGTTGGGGTTGGCGGTCTGGAATGCTGCAACCCAGGCCTGCTGCGCCGATCCCTGAGCCGACGAACCGCCGCCGACGAGGGTTCCGGTCAGGGTGCTCGTGTTGCCGTCATTCGGAGTGGTGTTTTCGTTGGCTGCGCACGACGAGAGCGCCATGGCGCCGACGAGGGCGATTGCTGCGGCGCTGCTCCAACGCGAGAAGCGCGAGGACGTGATGTTCACTGATTTCCTTTCGGGAATGTGATCGTGACTATTGGTGAACCTGTGCTGGTTCGTTAACCGACTGTAAACAGCGCTGTTGACTACTAACGGCACTCCCGGTAAACGGCAGGTGAACAGACCGGGAAGCTGTGGTGTCGCGCGCGGGGTTCGTCTCGAGGATTGTGAGTTCGATCGCCGCGCAGCCGCTCAATCCTTGGGGGCAGGACCGTGTGTCTCCACCGCGACGATTCCACCCTCCGGATGATCGCGGGCGATGTGCAGTACCGAGAACTCGGCGGTCGACAGCATCCCGGCACGACGCAGGGGCGCATCAATGTCGGTACGCGTCGCTTTCGCGGTCGCGGTGATGATGTCGGGGAGCACAGGGCCATGGCTGCACAGCACGGCGGTTCTGCCCTTCTCGATCTGCCTCTTCACTACTTTTGCGACCGTCGAGGCGCCGATCTCGTAGGCGTCCTGACTGATTCCCTTGCTTGTGTTGACGGGCAATTCGGTGAGCCGGGTGATGGGTTCCATTGTCATCATGCAGCGGACAGCCGGACTGCTGATGAGGCGACGCGGCCGATACGCGGCAACGGCCGCCGCCGTACTGATCGACTGTTCGAGGCCCCTGTGCAGGAGTGGGCGAGTGGAGTCCGGCCCATCCCAGCTCGCCGGCGGCACCGCTTTCGCGTGGCGCAGGGCAATAATCGCGAAGGTCTTGTGGTTGCCTGCGGCAACTTCGGTGGCAAATCGGTCCAGAATGTCGCGGTCGCGGTCGTAGCTGACCGCCTTTCTGGCCTTTTCCAGGCTCAGCCACTCCAGCTTGGCGATCTCCTCGTTCGGGGCGAAGGTGGACTCCTCAAGCGAGATGTCACTGATTTCGCTGGCCCAGTAGTAGACGATCTTCTCGCGGCCACCACCCACGGTGTACTCGATGGTGCCGAGGGGAACACCGAGCGCAATGCGCAAACCGGTTTCCTCTTCCACCTCTCGCACAGCGGTTTCCGGCGGTGTTTCACCCGGGTCGAGCTTTCCCTTCGGCAGTGACACGTCGGCTCGAGCATCCCGGTGCACGAGCAGAATTTTGAGCTTCCCGTCCACCTCGCGCCAGCAGACAGCGCCGGCAGCAACCACCACGGCGGGGCTGGTGAGGATGCTCACCGGATCGCACCGTGTTTGCGGGAAAGAATCTGTCGCATCACAACATTCTGCAGGTCGTGGAGACGCACGCCATCCGCCGTCACCGCATGGCGGGTCCATTCACCGCTCTCGTCGAGCCACCACGAGCTCGTGTCCGGCGACATTGCCAGGTCGAACAGGGCATCGATTTCCTCGAACTGATCCGGAGCGACCAGTCGTACGAGGGTCTCGATCCTCCGGTCCAGATTGCGGTGCATGATATCCGCGCTCCCGAGAAAGACTTGCGGATCTCCGTCCGCCACGAAGCAAAACACGCGGGAGTGCTCAAGGTAGCGGCCGAGGATTGACCGGACCCGGATCGTTTCACTCAGGCCGGGCACGCCAGGGCGCACCGAACATATCCCCCGCACCCACAGGTCGATCGGCACGCCAGCCTGGCTTGCCTTGTACAGGGCGTCAATGATGGCCTCATCGACAATCGAGTTCACTTTGATGCGAATTCCGGATGGTCTTCCCGCCGCCGCATTCTCCGCTTCCGTCCTGATGCGCTTGAGCAGGCCCTTGCGCAGGTGGAGCGGCGCGACGAGCAGTCGCTTGAACTTCTTCTCGATGGCATAGCCGGAGAGTTGATTGAACAGCCGGGTCAGGTCCTTGCCAATCTGGTCGTCCATGGTGAGCAGGCCGAAGTCCTCGTAAATCCGGCTGGTTTTCGGATTGTAGTTTCCGGTGCCGATGTGGCTGTAGTGCCGTAGGACGCCGTCTTCTTCCCTGACCACCTGGGCGAGTTTGCAGTGCGTCTTGAGCCCGACAATCCCGTACACGACGTGCACGCCGGCCCTCTCCAACTGGCGAGCCCAATTGATGTTCGCCGTCTCGTCGAAGCGCGCCTTGATCTCCACCAGGGCGAGCACCGCTTTGCCGGCCTCTGCGGCATCGATGAGCGCCTCGACGATGGGACTGTCGCCGCTCGTCCGATACAGCGTCTGTTTGATGGCGAGCACGTTGGGATCTCGCGCCGCCTGCTCAAGGAATGCCTGAACGCTCGTCGCGAACGACTCATAGGGGTGATGCAGCAGGATGTCCTGCCGCGCGATCGACGCGAAAATGTCCGGCTCCGCTGTGGGTTCGGTGGGCAGCAGGTTCGCGCTCGTCGTCGGCACGTGCTTGCGGAACTTCAGAGCTGGCTGGTCGATTTTGAACACCTCGAACAGTCCACCGAGGTCCAAAGGTGCTGGAAGGCGGTAAACCTCCTGCTCGGTGATCCCGAGTTCCCGCACGAGAAGCTCGCGCGTGCGCTCGTCCATGTCGTCGGTGATCTCCAGACGGATAGGAGGGCCGAACCGGCGGCGAAGCAACTCGCGCTCCAGGGTCTGGATGAGGTTCTCGGTCTCGTCCTCGTCGACCTCGAAGTCTTCGTTTCTGGTTACCCGGAATTCGTGGTGAGCCAGAATCTCCATACCGGGGAACAGTTCCTCCAGATGGTTGGAAATGAGGTCTTCGAGCGGAATGAAGCGGAGCAGGCCGCGCTCATCATCCGGAAGCTGCACGAAGCGCGGCAGCACGGTCGGAACCTTGAGCCGGGCAAATTCCTCCTTGCCGCTTTTCGGATTCCGCACGCGGATCGACAGATTGAGCGAGAGGCCGGAAATGTAGGGGAACGGGTGGGCCGGGTCCACCGCGAGCGGCATCAGGACGGGAAAAATCTGGGTGGAGAAGATCTCGTCGACGCGCTCGCGGTCCTCTTCGTCCAGGTCGGCCCAGGTTTCAATGTGGATGCCGGCGTCATCCAATGCGGGTTTGACCAGGTCACGAAACGCCATGGCGTGGCGGAGCTGAAGCTCCTGCGCCTCGTCGCGAATGTCGGCGAGGACGTCGGCGGGGGCACGCCCAACGTTCGTGGGGACGGCAAGGCCCGTCACAATCCGGCGCTTCAGACCGGCGACGCGCACCATGAAAAATTCATCCAGATTGCTGGCGAAGATGGCTAAGAAGTTTGCGCGCTCCAGGAGCGGGATGGCGTCATCCTCGGCAAGCTCGAGTACCCGGCGGTTGAACCCGAGCCAGCTCAGCTCCCGGTCAAGGAACCGTTCGGTCGGCAAGGATCCATCGTCTGCCCAGGTCGAGTCGTAGTCGTCGTCAAGACTGTCTGTCGCAAGACCGGTGTCGTCGATGTAGGCATCGGATTCCATCCATTGATCATTGCACTCGCGCGTTACCGAACGGTGAACAAACCGGTCGCGCGATAGTGGACGTCGATCGTGTGGCGCGCGAAGCCATAGCGGTCGTAGAGGGCAAGTGCGGGAAGATTGTCGGCTTCGACGTAGAGAGCGGCCGTGTGGATGCTCTGCGCGGCGAGACGCGCAAGGCCCGCAGCCATGAGCACCCTGCCGAGGCCTTCCCCCTGCCGATCAGGGTCGATGCCGACCGCGTAGAACTCACCGACCCGATCGTGGCCATCAGCGGGCTCGATCTTGAGCCAGCAGAACCCGATCATGGTGTCGCCGTCGCGGAGGATCAGAAAATCGTCGGGGTCAAACCAGTCCTCCGCCTTGCGGTCGTCGAGATCCCGCTGGCCCAGACCGCCCTGCTCCGGATGATGCGCGAACGCGCGGGCGTTGAGCGCGAGCCAGTCGGCATCATCCGTGCCCGGCCGGAACGAGACAACGCGCATCCCGCCGTTTCCTGACTGGTCCTCCGGTGTGGCACGGTCGTTCGCGGCGTCGCCCACAGGCGCCCGCAATTGCAGCAGAGTCCGAACGGGCTCGAAGCCGAAGCGCGCGGCAAGTGCTCGGGATCCCGGATGATCACCGTGGGCCCAGGCGTACTGCACCTCTGGGTGCTCGTCGAGAACCTGCGTCAGAAGTCTCGTTCCTTCTCCGCGGCGTCGCTCATCCGGGTCGACAACCAGTTCGACGTCGTTGGAACCGACAATTGCTGCGCCAGTGTCGCGGGTCACGAGTTCGCGTTCGCCGCGCGCAAGCTCCACGAGCGACTGGTCGGAGAATGGCGGTTGGCCGTCCACCACGCGGGCTCGCGCAATGAGCTCGTCGAGTTTCCCAGGTTTAGACGGACTCGGCGACACGATCGCTCTCGTCCTCGTCTTCGTCATACACGTTGAATCGGTAGCCAACGTTTCGCACCGTACCAATAATCGATTCCTGGTCGCCGAGCTTGGCCCTCAACCGGCGAACGTGAACGTCGACGGTGCGGCTGCCGCCGTAGTAGTCGTAGCCCCACACCTCGCTGAGCAGTTGTTCTCTGGTGAACACGCGGCTGGGGTGAAGGGTGAGAAAGCGCAGCAGCTCGAATTCCTTATAGGTAAGGTCGAGCGACTTGCCGCGCACTTTCGCCGAATAACTCGCTTCGTCGATGACCACACCGCTGGCGCTGATCTGCGAGTGGCCTTCGTCCGCCTCCTGACGGCCGAGCACAAGGCGGATTCTGGCATCCACCTCAGCGGGGCCGGCCGTGGCGAGCACCAGGTCATCCACACCCCATTCGGAGTTGACGGCGGCGAGTCCGCCCTCGGTTACGACGACAAGGAGCGGGACGGAAATCCCGGTCGTGTGCAGAATTTTGCACAGCGATTTCGCGCCAGCAAGATCGGTGCGCGCGTCGACCAAAATCACGTCGCAACTGGGCGCGTTCACCAGCTGCGCAGGTTCGGCGGGAATCTTCCTCACCTGGTGCTGAAGCAAAGCGAGCGCGGGCAGCGCGTCGTTCTCCCCGTCGGGGGTGAGAATCAACAGCTGTGCCACAGGATCCTCCCGTTGCGAACGGTCACAGTCTATAAGCGCGGCGAATGAGGCAGGATGGGAGGGTGACGACGAGCAATCACATTCGAGACCTTGAAGTGGGCACTGTCGTGCCCGTGTGGGTACTGACAGTCGTTGCGGCGATCCTGGTCGGCATTCTCAGCAAGGGTGATGATTACCTGATCTGGTTGCCGATCGCTCTTGCCGCGGCCATCATCACCACATTTGCCGTCCAACTCTCCACCCTCACCAGGGAAGGTTTCGTGAACCGGGTCATGGCGTCGGTCGGTGGCGCCGTGCTGATCCTCGCGCTCGCAACGGGTGTACTCGCCCTGCTCGCGATGACTAGCGGCTAGGATTGGATCATGCTTCTCGCGCTTGAGCTCACGTTCGTCGGCCTTCTCGGGCTCGCAACGCTCGGCATCGGGTATGTGTCCGTCGTCGTGCTCTACAACCTGTTTCGCGGCCAACGCTAGGTCGTGCAGCAATGCTGCAGGTGCCGGAGGATCTTCCCGCCGAGCTAGCTCCGCTCGCGTGGCTTCTCGGCGTGTGGGAGGGAACGGGCGTTCTCAACTATCCCGTGGGTGACGAGGTACGCAACTACGAGTTCGGCCAGCGGGTGAGTTTCAGCCACGACGGTTTGCCCCACCTCAACTACAACTCCTACACCTGGTTGCTGGAGTCCGACAGCAACCAGCCACTACCGACTCCGTTGATGACCGAGACCGGGTACTGGCGCCTCGCGCGTCCGGCAACGGATGCTGACTCCGGCCCCGGTCTTCTCGCCGGAGTCGGTGAACCCGCCTACGGCAATGCCGAAGCGGTCGAAACACTTCGTAACACGGAGGGTGGCTTCGATCTTGAAGTGTCGATTTTGCATCCCGGTGGCGTGAGTGAGCTTTACCTCGGACAGGTGAAGTCGGCGCGAATCGATCTCGCCACGGATGCCGTGATGCGTTCGGCAAGCGCGAAGGAACACACCGCGTCCACGCGCATGTACGGACTCGTCGAGGGGCATTTGTTGTGGGCCTGGGACCTGGCTGCTTTGGGGCGTTCGCTCACCTCTCACGCGTCCGCGAGGCTCGCCCGTGTCGACTGAATTTCTTGCGGTCGATGGTGCGGTAGAGAGTTCCGGCTCCGATGCTGGAGTCGCCGCACACTACGGCAATCCGATCGTGGAGCAGCGTGCGCTTGCCGCCGGCACGGCACTCGTCGATTTGTCGCACCGTGGCGTTGTGTCGGTGTCCGGGCCTGACCGGCTCAGCTGGCTGGATTCGGTGTCCAGCCAGAGCCTGACCAGGATGAAACCGGGCGATTCCGCCGAGACGCTTCTTCTGGGTCAGACCGGCAGAATCGAGCACGACATCCGGGTCTTCGACGACGGGGTGATGGCCTGGCTGCTCGTGGAGGGCAGTGAGACTCAGGCGCTCGCCGCCTGGCTGGAGTCAATGCGCTTCATGCTGCGAGTCGAGGTCGCTGATCGCAGCGCCGAATTTGCAACGCTGGGGATGCTGGGCGAACCACTCCTGGCTGCGGCAGCCCCCAACGGCATCCCACTTGTGTGGCGAGATCCGTGGCCGACGGTTGCCGTGGGCGGCCACCAATATGCGGAAACCTCCGCGCACCCGGCGCTGGGGTGGACTTACTCAGAGGTGCTCATCGAGCGCTCACGACTGTCGGAGGCTGCCGAATTGCCGCACGCCGGCGTGCTCGCCCTCGAGGCCCTGCGCATTGCCGCGTGGCGTCCGCGCTTCGATACCGAGGTCGACGAGAAGACCATTCCCCACGAACTGGACCTCCTGCGCACGGCCGTGCATCTGACGAAGGGGTGCTATCGCGGCCAGGAGACCGTGGCGAAGGTCCACAATTTGGGGCACCCTCCCCGTCGGCTCGTGATGCTCCACCTGGATGGCTCCGAGGGCGTGTTGCCGTCGGGTGGCGACGAGGTCCTCCTCGACGGTTCAGCAGTGGGCAGGATCACGAGTGCGGCGCGTCACTTCGAGCTCGGGCCGATTGCGCTCGCCATAGTGAAACGGTCAACCGACCCGAATGCCGTGCTCACCACGCGCGCGGAGGGTGTTCTGATCACAGCAGCGCAGGAGCTCATCGTGCCGCCAACGGCCGGGGCCACAGCCGACGTTCCGCGCCTCCCCAGACTGCGCTAGCCCACGACAGGGTGCCAGCAGCTAGGTTTTGCCTGTGCAAGTGCTGATCGAATTAGCACCACTGAGGCCCGCCGGTAAACTGGCCGCATGCCCCACACCCTCATCCTTCTGCGTCACGGCCAATCCGACTGGAACGAAAAGAACCTGTTCACGGGATGGGTGGATGTACCGCTGACCGAGTTGGGATGGCAGGAGGCGCGGCGTGCAGGGGAGTTGCTCGCCACATCCGGACTCCTCCCCGATGTCCAGTACACGAGCCTGCTCAAGCGGGCGATCCACACGGCGAATGAAGCGTTGAAGTGGGCAGATCGCGATTGGATTCCCGTCCAGCGAAGCTGGCGGTTGAACGAACGTCACTACGGTGCGCTGCAGGGCAAGAACAAGGCGGACACTCTCGCCGAGTATGGCGAGGACCAGTTCATGACGTGGCGCCGGTCCTTCGACATCGCCCCGCCACCGCTGGACGATGACAGCGAGTTTTCGCAGGCGCATGACCCTCGCTACGCGGGGCTCGGGTCGGAGCTGCCGCGCACCGAGTGCCTCAAAGATGTGATCGCCCGGATGCTGCCGTACTGGTACTCCGATATCACCGGCTCCCTCGGTGAGGGCAAGACCGTTCTGGTGACCGCTCACGGCAACTCTCTGCGTGCGCTCGTGAAGCACCTCGATGGAATCTCCGATGAGGCCATTGCCGAACTGAACATTCCGACCGGCATTCCGCTCGTCTACGAACTCGGCGATGACTTCATGCCGTTGTCGCCCTCGCGCTATCTGGACCCGAATGCCGCAGCCGAAGGTGCCGCTGCAGTCGCCGCCCAGGGCAAACACTGACCGAGTGACCTGAAGTCGCCCAACCTCCCAAGAGAAAGTATGTGACGACGTGGCCAAGAAAGATTCACAGCGAATCGCCGAAATCCGTGAGAAGGCTAACCTGCAGCGCCGAGCGCAGCAGAAAGCCGAGAAGCGCAAGACCATCATCATCCAGGCCAGCATCGGTGTCGGAATTCTGATCCTCGTCGCTGCCGTCGTCGGGGGGATTCTGATCGCGAACAACAACAAGGCGACCGTGGTTCCGCCGTCGGCAGATGGCACCATTACCGTGTCGGGGACGGCCGGGATCCCCCTCACGGTGGGCGACACTTCCGTGACTGTCGGCAAATCGAATGCGCCGGTAACCCTCGACATCTATGAGGACTATTCGTGTCCGCACTGTGCAGACTATGAGGCCGCAGTCGGTCCGACGATTTTGCGGTTGATTGCGAGTGGCGAGGTGGTGGTGAGCTACCACCCGATTCAAATTGTCACCTCGTACGGCGTCGCCGCCGGCTCGGCGGCGGCGTGCGTGGCGGAGAAGGACGCGCAAAACTGGCCGATCTTCCACTCCGCCCTGTTCGCCAACCACAGTCAGACGTCAGACGGGTGGGGGGCAAGCGACTTTGCCGCCTTCGCCAGCACGCTCGGCGTCACCGACGCGGACACTCTCTCGTGCATTTCTGACGCGAGCTACTCCGACTGGATTCGCTCGAACACCGATGCCGCACGTGCGGATGGCGTGTCCAGCACTCCGAGCCTGTTCATCAACGGTGAAGCTCAGGCCTCGCCGCTCGGCGTGGATGACCTCATCGCCGCCGTCAACGCGGCAAAGGGCTAGGGGCGTTCGCCCGCAGCGTCCGGGTCACGCTGCGGGTTGTGCGAGTGCGGCGATGGTTGCCATGAGTGCGGCGACCGTGCCGAATCCGAGCTTTCGCCACACACCGGTGGAGGTGCGCACCGCGATGACGGCTTCGATCGCGTAGTACGCCGCGAAGGCGCGGGACGCGACCGAAACGAGGAGCAGCAGCGGAAGCGTGCTCGTGAGGGCGATCGCCAGGACGCCCGTGATGAGGTACGGGCGCGAGCCGGAGAACCAGCGACCGAATCCGCGGAGGTTGCCGTCCGCGGCGGACACGTCGGCGATTGCCGCACTGAACTGGCTGAGCACAGCGGAGAGCACGAGCGGCAGGGCGAGCCACGGTGCGGCGCGAGCGGTGATGGTTAGTAGGGTGACATCCGCTCCGCTCGCGGTGCCGAGGCCCATCGCTGGCGTGGCGACAATCACGAAGGCAACGTAGATGGCGGCCGCGGCCAGTTGCGCATACCTGGACGCCGTGACCCTGATGGTGGCGTCGTACTGTGCGCCCAGGAACCGCACGGTTTCAAACCCCTGCACGGTGATGACGGTTCCGCCCAGGATCAGGAGAGTCGTCCACGAGTCCACCTCGGGGATTGGTGGGAGAGCGAATTCGCCCGACGCGACAACGCCCGCATCGTGGGTGAGAAGCGCTGCCACGAGAACGACCGTCAGAGCAAGGACCGTGGCAAGGGAGTACCGGTCGAGGCGATCCAGCCCGGCGAATCCTCGAACCGCGCCGATCACGACGATGAGCACGACGACGGCGCCGGCAATGATCGACTCGACGACGGGGTCGCCGCCTGAGCGGAAGAAGCCGACGATGTACTGCGCCATGATCCTCAGATAGAGCGCCACCGAGATCACATACGCGACGACGATGACGGCGTCGCCGATCCGATTGATGAGCGCAGTTCTCTCGTCGAGAGTGTGGTTCGCTTCCGCCGTTTCGAGGGCGACGACATTGTGCCGGATCACGCTGCCGACGAACCAGGCAATCACGAGAATCCCGAGGACGCCAAGCATTGCGAGCGCACCGAGCGTCCGTTCCAGGATGGGCACAATGATGAGCAGCCCGGAACCGAGAATGGATGCCAGCGGTGTGACGGTCGCCGCGAGCGTGAGCCGAAGGGTGGACTTCCCGCCGGCGCGTCTCACGCGAGACGACATTAGGACGCGGTGGAGCCGACCTGCCAGTCGCCGGTGGCCAGGTACTGGACCTTCTTGGCTATGGATACGGCGTGATCGGCGAACCGCTCATGGTACCGGGAGGCCAGTGTGGCATCCACAGTGTCCTCTGCGCCGCCTTTCCAGGACTCGCCGAGAACCTTCTCGAACACACTCAGGTGCAGTTCGTCGATGCGATCGTCGTCGTTGCGAATCTCTTCCGCGATGCGGACATTCTCGGTTTCCAGCAACTGAGTGAGCTTCTTCGCCACCTCGACGTCCAGGCGGCCCATTTCCGCGAAGGTCGACCGAAGGGACTTGGGGACGACTTTCTCCGGGAAGCGGTAGCGAGCAAGCTGAGCAATGTGCTCGCTCATGTCGCCCATGCGCTCAAGGGAGGCAGATATCCGCAGTGCGCTCACGACGATGCGCAGGTCGCGAGCCACCGGCTGCTGCCTGGCCAAAATGTTGATCGCCAACTCGTCGAGATTGACCGTGAGTTCGTCGATCTTGCTGTCGTCGGCAATCACTGTCTCGGCGAGCGAAACATTGGATTCGTTGAACGCGGCGACCGCGTTCTCGATCGATAGCTGCACAAGCGTTGCGATCTCGACGAGGCGATCCTGCACCTCACGCAGCTCCTGCTGGAATACTTCGCGCACGGTCGACCCTTTCTCGTCCTTCGCCATCGGATGCGTTCATCCTGACGTTCCGAGGTTAACGGTTGGTGATCCGAGCCTGAACAACTGGCCACGTCACCGGCCGGCAGGCACTCGTCGCCTCCTTCGCCCCGGGGAAGTAACTAATCTAGTCGCTATGGACTCCGCCTGGTTGGTGCCTGCCTCGATTGCGTTCGGTGTTCTCGCCGGCGCGGGGATCGTGAGCATCGTCTCGTTGGCGGCTCGACGGGGCGATCGCGCGGTGAAAGTGGTGACGCCTTCTGTGCCGGACGGCATCGATCAGGTGATTGATGCGCTGGACTCCGGCGGGGTTGTGCTCGACCCGTCCAACAACGTGATCAAGGCGAGTCCAGGCGCACTTGCATTTGGCCTCGTCTGGAACCAGGTTCTCGTTCATCCGGAACTTGTTGCGCTCGTGGATCGGGTACGCAAAACGGGGGAGTCAGTGAGCGAGGAGCTTGAGCTTCCTCGCGGTCCTCTCGGCGATGCGAACATTTACCTTCTTGTTCGAGTGGCTCGGCTCGGCGCGCGGTACGTGCTGCTTCTGGCGGAGGACCGAACCGAGAGCTACAAATTGGATGCGGTTCGGCGTGACTTTGTGGCAAACATCAGTCACGAGCTCAAGACGCCGATCGGGGCGGTGAGTCTTCTTGCGGAGGCGCTCCAGGCGGCCGCGAAAGAACCGGAGCAGGTGAAACGTTTCGCGAAGAGGCTCACGAAGGAGTCGGAGCGACTTGCCCGAATCACGCAGGAAATTATCGAGTTGTCCCGTCTGCAGGCCGCCGATGCGCTCAGTAAGCCCGAAGTTGTGGAGATCGACCACGTCATTGCCGCAGCCATCGACCAGAATCGTGTCGTCGCGGAGGCGCGGAACGTGACGATCGCGAGCGGCGGGGATGCGGGGATTGAAGTGTTCGGCGATGAGTCACTCCTCATCGTTGCCGTCCACAATCTCATCTCGAACGCGATCGTCTATTCGCCGAAGGGATCCAGGGTCGGTGTCGGGGTGAGCAGCTCGGACGGGATTGTGGAGATTGCGATCACCGACCAGGGAATCGGGATTCCCGCGAGCGAGGTCGGGCGGGTGTTCGAGCGCTTCTACCGGATCGATCCGGCGCGCTCGCGGCACACCGGCGGAACGGGTCTTGGCTTGAGCATCGTCAAGCATGTCGTCCAGAATCACGGTGGTGATGTGCGAGTGTGGTCACAACAGGGCCACGGGTCTACGTTCACTATCCGGCTTCCCGAGGCCAGCCACGCCACAGCCGCATCATTGGGGGAAATCGCGTGACCCACCTGCTCATCGTCGAAGACGAGTCTTCGCTCAGCGAACCGCTGGCGTTCCTCCTGGAGCGCGAGGGATACCAAACGACGATTGTGAAGGATGGCCATGCGGCGATCGTCGCGTTCGATCGCGAGGCTCCTGACCTCATTTTGCTCGACCTCATGCTCCCAGGTATCCCAGGGACGGAGGTGTGCCGACAGTTGAGAACGCGTTCCAGTGTCCCGATCATCATGTTGACCGCGAAGGACAGCGAAGTGGACGTGGTGGTCGGCCTTGAGCTTGGGGCGGACGACTACGTCACGAAGCCGTACTCCTCCAGGGAGCTTCTCGCCCGCATCCGGGCTGTTCTGCGACGCAGGGGCGAAGCTGATGTCGAGTCGGACACCGTGTTCACGGCGGGCGGGATTTCCATGGATGTGGAACGCCACACCGTGTCGGTGCGCGGGGAAGAGATCCCTTTGCCGCTCAAAGAGTTCGAACTGCTGGAGTATTTTCTGCGCAATGCGGGGAGGGTGCTCACGCGCGGCCAGTTGATCGACCGGGTGTGGGGCGCCGACTATGTCGGAGACACAAAGACGCTCGACGTGCACGTGAAGCGCATCCGGGGACGGATCGAGGAGGATCCGGCGAATCCGACGTTGCTGGTGACGGTTCGGGGCCTCGGCTACCGCTTCGACGAGTAGCGCAGGCTACGGCGCAGCGGTTTCCTCCGGGGCAAACGAGGAGTATTCGCCGTTCGGTGCGAGGACCGGCAGCCACATTTGCTTGCCCGTCACGTCGCCGTACTGGATGAACACGGGGAAGAGGCTTCCTGCCGGAGCATCAATGCCGCTCAGGACGATTTTTGCCGCATCCGTGCCGCCGAGGCTCTTGACCGAGCCGGCGTTCACGAAGACGCTGTCGTTCACCTTCGCCTTGTCGGCGTTTTCGTACTGGACGTTCACCTGAATGCCGTAGTCAGAGTGGTTGACGACGTTGATGAGGAGGTTCGCGGCCGTGCCGTCTGCCGTGACGAGGAGAGCGTTCACAATCTGGATGTCACCAACGGTCGCGCTGATTCCGTCGCTCGCGTCGTACATCCGTGCTGTCGCCTGATCGGTGATGAACGTGCAGCCGGTCGTGCCCACGGCCAACAGGGCGACGAGGGCGGCGCTCGCGGCAAGACGTGCTCTCACAGGTTCCTCCGAGTGTGAATTTTCGGTTCGAGCGCTGGCTGAGAGGCCAGCAGATTCAGTTGCGAGTTTAGCCTAGCGCCGGTGTCGGCCGGGGCGAGGATCGGCTCTCGGGCCGAACAGGCCCGTGTGGTAAACTATTGGTCGCGGAATGGAGCCAATTCAATGCTTTTCGAAGTCGGCGAGACTGTCGTTTACCCCCATCACGGGGCAGCCACCATCACAGAGGTCAAGAAGAGGACCGTTCGAGGTGAAGAGAAGCTCTATCTGAAACTCAACGTCACCCAGGGTGATCTCACTATTGAGGTGCCTGCCGAAAACGTCGACCTGGTCGGCGTTCGTGACGTCATCGGCCGAGAAGGCCTCGACAAGGTGTTCGAAGTTCTTCGTGCACCGTTCACCGAGGAACCGACCAACTGGTCACGCCGCTACAAGGCGAACCTCGAGAAGCTGGCATCCGGCGACGTGATCAAGGTGTCTGAGGTCGTGCGCGACCTGTGGCGCCGCGATCAGGACCGTGGCCTGTCCGCCGGTGAGAAGCGGATGCTGGCGAAGGCTCGCCAGATTCTGATCTCCGAGCTCGCGCTCGCGGAGAAGACCGACGAAGAGAAGGCGTCCACCGTCCTCGACGAGGTTCTGGCCTCCTAGGGGTTTTGGCCTCCTAGGGGTTTTGGCCTCCTGACTCGGGAGTTGGCTGAGCGGTGCTCAGCCATTGGTACGCTGTGAGGCATGTCTTCGCCGAACGTCGCCGTCATCGTCGTTGCGGCAGGCAGCGGGACCCGTCTCGGCGGGGCTGAACCCAAAGCGTTCGTGACCGTGGCCGGGCGGACGATTCTTGAGCGCGCGCTCGACGAGGTATTTGCGGTGGTACCACCACCGCAAGTTGTTGTCGTCGTGCCCGCCGATCGAGTCGATCAAACCAGCAGAAATCTTGACGGTACGACCGCGACTGTCGTGGCCGGTGGGGAAACCCGCCAGCAGTCTGTGGCATGCGGGATCCGGGCTCTCGACCCTGCGGTGGCGACCGTCCTCGTGCACGACGCGGCCAGAGCGCTGACCCCGTCCTCCCTGTTCCAGCGCGTCGTGAACGAGGTTGTGCTGCTGGAGCATGGAGTGGTCCCCGGTCTGCCGGTGGTTAACACTCTCAAGCGGGTCGACGAGCGCGACCTCGTGCAGGAGGAGCTTGACCGCGCAGGGATGCGCGAGATCCAAACTCCGCAGGGCTTTCCCCGCGACGCCTTCGTCGCATCGCACGAGAGCGCGACTAACGACTACACGGATGACGCGGCAGTATTCGCGGCGGCAGGGCATCCGGTGTCGATCATCGAGGGGGATCACCGCGCCTTTAAAATCACGACGCCGTGGGACCTCCGCCGGGCCGAACAGCTGCTGGCGCATCCGGTCGTCGTAAGCGGTGCCGTCGTGGGCACCCGCACCGGAATCGGCATGGACGTGCACGCGCTGGATGACACGCGTCCGCTCTGGTTCTGCGGCGTGTACTGGCCGGACGAGCCTGGTCTTGCCGGCCACAGCGACGGCGACGCAGCGTGCCACGCGATTTGTGACGCACTTCTGTCTGCGGCGGGCCTGGGGGATGTCGGCAGCCGGTTCGGCACGGATGACCCCCGATTTGCCGACGCCCCTGGCGCGGACTTCATCGCCGAAACGGTGGCGCTCGTCACCGGTGCGGGATTCCGAATCCTCAACGTGGCCGTGCAGGTTGTGGCGAACCGACCCAAAGTGGGCCCGCGCCGAACCGAGCTTGAAAGCGTGTTGACCGCCCTCGTCGGAGCGCCCGTCAGTGTCGGGGCTACCACGTCCGATGGGCTCGGACTCACCGGGCGAGGTGAGGGTGTCGCCGTCGTCGCGAACTGTCTTCTCGCCTCTGGCGTGAGTGCGCAGTCCTAGCGCGAGTCCAACCGGCGAGCGCGCTCAAGATGGAGTGCGGTCTGCGACAGCGCGGAGAGCAGCGGCAGTCCGCTGAGCGCGCCCCAGCCTGCTGTCCAGGTGAGCCCGCCGGCGATCTCCCACACGGTCGAATCCGGATGCTGCACCGCCGCGACCTCGCTCGTCCGCTTCTCATGGTGGGCGGCCGTCTCCGCACACCGCGCGGCGATCCCGGTGAAGCGGTAGCCGTGGCCGGGCAGCGCCTCGAAACTGTCCCAGGCGGACACCGTGTCGAGCGAGGCGAGGTAGTGGTCGATGGGGTTGCCGTCGGGTGAGCCGCCCAAACCGATGCCGGGGAACTGGTTGGGCAGAAGCAAATCACCCAGAAACACGACTTCGCGTTCCTCATCGACGAACACGAGGTGACCGGAGGTATGGCCTGGCGTGTGCACGGCGCGCACGTCGAAACCGGGAATGTCGAGACTTTCGCCATCCTCGAGAAGACGGTCCGCGGTGAACGATGGCCAGCGGCTCCGAAGCTGTGCGGCGGCCGCGAGTTCGGGCTGGCGCTCCGCGGGAACACCCCACTCCGCAAGCTGCGCGTGGCTGTCCTCGTCCCGAACGGGAGTGGACAGTTCCCGGATGCCGTCCTGCTCAATCCGGTGGATCGCAACCGTGGCTCCAGATGCTGCGCGCACTCGCGCGGCCAGTCCAAGGTGGTCGGGGTGGAGGTGGGTGACCGTGACGGAAGCCACATCCGAAATTCCCCGGTCGAGAGCGGTGAGCGTCTCCAGCAGGCGGTCCCAATTTTCGTCGGTGTCCCAGCCGGCGTCGATGATGTGCACGGCGCCGGTGCTGTCGATCAGAAGATGGCTGAGCGTGTAGTGCGGCAAAGTCCCCGGCTGTCGCAGACCGTAGCTGTACAGCCTGTCTCGGATCTCCTCGAGGGGCGGGACGCCGTCGCTGGCCGCAGCCTGAAATTGGGAGGCGCTCGTGGGTTGCATCCCTTCGATGCTAGTTGACGCAACCCGGCGTCCCCAGCGCGCTCCAAGTAGGCTTTGCACTGTGACAGTGCGCCTCTACGACTCCCGGTCGCAAACCGTGACCGACTTCGTTCCCCTCATCGAGGGCGAAGTCGGTATTTACGTGTGCGGCCCAACGGTGCAGTCGTCCCCGCACATCGGGCATCTTCGCTCCGCCCTCGTCTACGACCTGTGGCGGCGGTGGCTGAACTATCGCGGGTACCGCGTGACCCTCGTGCGCAATGTCACCGACATTGACGACAAGATTCTCGCGAGCGCCGCCGCTGAGCACAGTGCGGAAACCTGGTGGGCTCTGGCCTATCGGTTCGAGTTGGAGTTCACGGCCGGATACGCGGAGCTCGGCATCCTGCCGCCGACGTATGAACCGCGCGCCACAGCGAGCATCGGGCAAATGCACGAGCTCATTCAGCGCCTCATCGACGCAGGCCACGCCTACCCCGCGTCCGACAGCTCGGGCGACGTGTACTTCGACACGAGCTCGTGGCCCAGCTACGGCGAGCTCACGAGGCAGAAACTCGACGACATGGCCCCGGCGGCGGATGCCGACCCGCGCGGTAAGCGCGACGCACGGGATTTTGCGCTGTGGAAAGGGCACAAGGCTACCGAGCCGGAGTCAGCGAGCTGGCCGTCGCCGTGGGGTGCTGGTCGTCCTGGCTGGCACCTGGAGTGCTCGGCGATGGCTGCGCGCTACCTCGGGCCCCGGTTCGACATTCACGGTGGCGGGCGTGACTTGCGCTTTCCGCACCACGAGAACGAACTTGCCCAGTCAACCGCAGCGGGCGACGAGTTTGCGAACTATTGGGTGCACAACGGGCTCGTGAACATCGGTGGCCAGAAAATGTCGAAGTCGCTCGGCAATTCCATCTACGTGTCGGAGTTTCTGAGCCAGGCGCGACCACTCGTCGTGCGGTACTACCTCGGATCGGCACACTACCGGTCCACGATCGACTACCACGATGGTTCGCTTGTCGAAGCGGAGGCTGCGCTGGAGCGCATCGAAAGCTTCCTCACCCGCGTGGATCGCCGCCTCGACGGCACCACGTTTGCGGGAAGCGGCGCCCCGGTTATTCCGGAGGCGTTTGCTGCGGCCATGGATGACGACCTCGCGGTCCCTCAGGCGCTCGCGGTGCTGCACGACACAATGAGGGCCGGAAACGCGGCGCTTGATTCGGACGATATTGAGACGGCCGCGCGCATCCGCGGCGAAGTTTTCGCGATGACGGACGTGCTGGGGATCAACCCGCTGCTGGCGCCCTGGAACGCGGCGCAGTCAGCAGAGTCCACCCCGGCTCTCGCTCGGCTGGTTGAACGGCTTCTCGCCGACCGCGAAGAGGCCAGGGCGGCGAAAGATTTCGCCGCAGCGGATCGGATTCGCGACGAGTTGGCCGGTGCCGGCATCCAACTCGAAGACACCCCAACCGGAACTCAATGGAGCATCGCGTGAAAACACCAGGACCCAAGCACGGCCGACCCGGCGCGGTGCGCAAGAAGAGTCGCGGTCCGCAGGTGGGCTCCGGCGGCCAGGGTAAACAGGCCCTTGAGGGCAAGAAACCGACCCCTAAGGCCGAAGATCGTCCGTATCACCCAGCGGGGAAGCGTAAGGCGGCATCCGATCGATTCGAGGCGTCTGGCGGCAAGCGCCCAGCTGGTCGAGGTGGCCAGGCGGGCAGCCGCGGGCAGTCCGGGGGTGCGGGCCGGAACGATCACGCGGGTCAGCCGGGAGATCAGCAGCGGATGCGTCGACCGAAGTCCTCGGAGGAGTTCGAGTTCGTCACCGGGCGCAACTCGGTGCTGGAGGCCCTCAGGGCATCGATCCCGGCGACCACGCTGTACGTGGCATCGCGCATCGAATACGACGACCGGGTGAAAGAGGTGATGGGAATCGCGACGAAGCGCGGCCTCCCCATCCTCGAGGTGATGCGACCTGAGCTTGACCGTCTTGCCGGATTCGACGCCGTGCACCAGGGGCTCGCGCTCAAAGTGCCGCCCTACGAATACGCGCATCCGCTGGAGTTGCTCGACAAGGTGCTCGGGCAGGGAAAGGTGCCGCTGTTTGTCGCCCTCGACGGGGTGACAGATCCGCGCAACCTCGGTGCGATCATCCGCTCCGTGGCGGCGTTCGGTGGCCACGGCGTCATCGTGCCTCAGCGACGCTCGGTGGGGCTGACTGCTGCGGCCTGGAAAACCTCGGCGGGTGCTGCGGCACGCACGCCCGTGGCCATGGCGAGCAACCTCACGCAAACGCTCAAGGCGTTGAAGGAACGCGGGGTCTTCGTTCTCGGCCTCGCCGGTGGTGGCGACGTCGAGCTGCCCGGCCTCAGCTGGTCGAAGTCACCGCTCGTTGTGGTCGTCGGCAGCGAGGGCAAAGGGCTGTCGCGGCTGGTCACGGAAACGTGTGACGCCGTCGTCTCCATCCCTATCGCGGCATCGACCGAGTCGCTGAACGCGGGGATCGCGGCGAGCGTGACCCTGTACGAGATCTCGAAGAATCGCGCGCTGGAGCTATGAGCGAAGGCCATTTCTGGTCTTCGCTGCGACGCCAGCGCCGACGCCCGTCTCGGGCGTCGGGCAACTATCCCTCGAGTGCTTGCACCAAGTCGTCATAGAGGTCGTCGACGTGTTCAAGGCCGACCGAGATCCGCACGATTCCTCCGCCCGGCTTGGCCTCCGCCACAACCGGGCGGTGGGTGAGCGATGCTGGGTGCTGCGCGAGCGTGTCGATCCCGCCTAGTGACACGGCATGGCTGATGAGCTTCAAGGATTCGATGAACTTCGTGGCGGCGTTGTATCCGCCAGCAAGGTCGAGCGACAGCATCGAGCCCGGGCCGTCGGACTGGGTTCCAATCAGACCCTCCGGGTCGCAGCCAGGAAGCGACGGGAACTGCACGCGAGCGAGCGCGGGGTGCCCGTTCAAGCGATTGGCCAGCGAAATGGCGGTCTCCTGTTGAGCACGCACGCGCAGCGGCATCGTGCGAAGTCCGCGGTGGAGCAGGTACGCGGCGAAGGCATGCAGCAGCCCGCCGGTCAGCGCCCGGACGTGACGTAGCCGCGGTGCCCACTCTTCGTTCGTGGCGATCACACCGCCCATCACGTCGCCGTGGCCGCCGATGTATTTGGTGGCGCTGTGCAGCACGAGAGTTGCACCGAGCTCGATAGGTCGCTGCAGAACTGGGGTGGCGAAGGTGTTGTCGACGAGCACGGGCACCTCGCCTGCGCCGGCAACGGCCTTCGCGATGTTCACGAGTTCGAGCGTCGGGTTGGCTGGAGTCTCGATCACCACGAGGCCGGTGTCGGGCCGGATGGCCGCAGCGATCTCGTCGACGTTGTGCACCCAGCTCACGGTCGTGCCGAGAAGTCCGTTGTCGAGAACATGGTCGGTTCCGCCGTAGAGCGGTCGAAGCGCGACGATGTGGGGTTTGCCCGCCGTCACGCTCGCGATGAGTACCGCGGTGAGAGCTGCCATACCGGTCGCGAACGCGACACTCGTCTCCGCGCCTTCGAGGTCCGCAAGCGCCGTCTCGAACCGCGCGACGCCGGGCTGCCACAGGCGCTGGTACACGGCGGACTGGCCGGGCTCCAGTGTGCCTCCGGTGGCCAGGTTCTCGTACGAGTCGCCACCCAATTCCACGCTCGGCAGCGGGTTCGTTGTGGACAGGTCGATGGTGGGAACGTGGGAGCCGGACTCCGCCACGCCCTCCATTCCGGCGTGAATGGCACGGGTTTCCAGGTGAGACTTCGAAGGCTGCATGACTCGACAGAAACAGAATCCGCGACAGACTGCAAGCCCGCCACAAGGTTTCTTGTATGAAGCACAGTTCTGGCGAGGTTTCTACGAGAGGATGGCGTTATGGATGACTTCGATCGCAGAATCCTTCGCGCCCTTTCCACGAATGCCCGGATGTCCGGGACGGCGCTCGCGAACGCGATCGGCGTTGCGGAATCCACCGTCTCGCTGCGGATTCGACGGCTTCAGGCCGAAGGATATCTGCTCGGGTATCACGCCGAACTGAACGTGGCGGCCCTCGGGATGACGGTGCAGGCGCTCATCTCCGTGCGCCTCGTGTCGATCATCCGGGAGGATGTCGAATCGTTTCGCGAGGAAGCACCGAACTGGCCCGGGGTGCTCGGCTTGTTTCACATGGCCGGGGTCGATGACTTTCTGATCCATGTGGCCGCGCGGGACTCCTCTGAGCTGCGCGACTTCGTGCTCGAGCATCTGGCGGGGCATCCGGCGGTCGCCAATACGGAAACGAATCTGATCTTCGACCACGTGACCGGTCGCGGGCTGGAGCACCTTCTCACCTGAGCGCTGATCAGAATGAGCGCTGATAAAACCAAGCGCCAATCAGACCCGGTCGCGCCAGTCCTCGTCCTCGTCGGCGACGAGGTCGATGGGCAGCGTGAACGCGCCGGTCGGTGGGTCGATGATGGTGGCCTCATCCCTGCGGTGCTGGAGCACGTTGTCTATATAGGACGACACCGCTTCGGCGAGCGGAATGTCGCGGTGGTCGTTCTGGGACAAATACCAGCGATGTTCGAGCATCTGGTGGAAGGCCTCGGCCGGCTCCAGCTTTCCCTTCAACTCTTTGGGGATCGCGCGGTTCACCGGCTCGAACACCTGCGCCAGCCACTCGTGTGCCGAGATTTCTTCATCGGGCTCGCCTGCGAAACGGGTAGCCGCATACGCATCCAGATCGTTGAGCAGCCGTCGTGCCTGATTTTCTTCGGCATCGAGGCCGGTGAGTCTCAGAAGTCGGCGCTGGTGGTGCCCGGCATCCACGACCTTCGGCTGAATCCGCACCTTGCTTCCCGTGTCCTCGGTCGTGATGTCGAGCTCCTCGATGTCGAATCCGAGGTTGTTGAGTCGTTCAACGCGTTCCGCAATTCGCCAGCGCTCATTGGCCGCGAACAATTCGGACCCGGTCAACTCTCCCCAGAGTGTGCGGTAGGCCGCGAGGATGCCGTTGCTGACCTCGATGGGGTCGGTTGCTTCATCCAGCCGCCCGCCCGCAGCAAGGTCGAGAAGCTCACCGGCGATGTTCACCCTCGCGATCTCCAGATCATGTTCGCGCTGGCCGTCGGAGAGAGTTGCGTGAAGGTTCCCTGTCTCCGCGTCGACGAGGTAGGCGGCGAAAGCTCCCGCATCCCGGCGGAACAGGGTGTTCGACAGTGACACGTCACCCCAGAAGAACCCGATAATGTGCAGCCGAACCAGGAGGACCGCGAGGGCATCGATGAGCCTGGTCGCCGTGTCAGGCCGCAGGGTTTGCGAGTACAGGGCGCGGTACGGCAGTGAGAACTTCAGGTGCCTCGTCACGAGCGCGGAGTCCAGTGCGTTGCCCTCGGCATCCACGCGGTTGGTGATGACGGCGACCGGTTCGACGCACGGCACATCGAGGCGCTGAAGGTTTCGCAGCAACTCATACTCGCGCAAGGCGAGATCAGCCGAGGTTTCCTTGATCGCGACGATGTAGCCGCTCAGGTGTGCGAAGCGCACCAGGTGCCGGGAAAGACCTTTCGGCAGTGCGGCGATCGTCACTTCCGGCCATGTCTCCAGGGGAAGATCCCAGGGCAGGTCGAGGAGCGCAGGGTCGACAATGGCGGAGGTGATGCTCAGCGAGCCGCTCACAGATGCCTTCCTCGCCATGAAAAGCGGTCCGCCACCCCGTGAAGGATGGCGGACCGCATGATCGCTACTTGGTGGTTTCGACGGCCTGCTTGCTCAGCCGTTCGCCCGACTCGAGATCGAACACGTGAATGTGGTCAGGCTGGGGGGTGATGATCACCTTGTCGCCCGCATTCGGGTGGACGCGACCGTCGACCCGAACCACAATCTCGACCTTTGCGCCATTGACCTCAGTGTGGCCGTAGAGGTACCCGTCGGCTCCGAGCTCTTCGACGATGTCGACCTCCACGGGAAGTCCTTCGCCGCTCGTGGAAACCATGACATCCTCGGGCCGAACACCGATGGTGACCTTCTTGCCGGATGCGCCGGCGAGCGATGCGCGGTCAACCTTGGCCGTGGCGGTGCCGAACTTGAGGCCGCCGTCGACGATGTCGGCGTCGAACAGGTTCATGGCGGGGGAGCCGATGAATCCCGCGACGAACACGTTCTCTGGCTTCGCGTACAGGTCGCGCGGTGTTCCGACCTGCTGCAGCACACCATCCTTCAGAACGGCGATGCGGTCACCCATGGTGAGCGCTTCCGTCTGGTCGTGGGTGACGTAGACGGTCGTGACGCCGAGGCGGCGGGTAAGCGAGGCGATCTGCGTTCGGGTTTGCACGCGAAGCTTCGCATCAAGGTTCGACAGCGGCTCGTCCATGAGGAACACCTGGGGGCTGCGGACGATGGCGCGGCCCATGGCAACGCGCTGACGCTGGCCACCGGAAAGTGCTTTCGGCTTGCGCCCGAGGTAGTCCTCCAGGTCGAGAAGCTTGGCTGCCTCCAGAACGCGATTCGCGCGCTCTTCCTTGTTGACGCCGGCGATCTTCAGGGCGAAGCCCATGTTTTCGGCGACCGTCATGTGCGGGTAGAGCGCGTAGTTCTGGAACACCATGGCGATGTCGCGGTCTTTA